>NZ_RZTI01000039.1:0-18562 GCF_003997275.1 Mesorhizobium sp. M6A.T.Ce.TU.002.03.1.1 | reverse complement strand
GAAAGTGGGCGGGGGGAATTTCCACCCGCCGTTTTTATTTACTCGGGCCCGCCAATGTCTGCTTCGAAATTGGCCTGCCCGGAGTTGGCCGACTTCTGGACCATGCCGGCACAGAAACAGTAGCAAAAACGCCCGTTCGTCGCTATCTGGATAGAATTGAAGCCGCTTGCATGCGGAAATGACGTGCGAGCGGCGCGAACGGGTTGGATACAGAATCATGGCGGCAAGGGATGTGCTGACGAAAAACCAGTTGTGCGTGCTCGAGAAACTCGAGGCCGCCAGCGGTCCGCTCAGCGCCTATACATTGCTCGACCAGCTTCGCGAGCGGGGCTTCCGCGCACCGCTGCAGGTCTATCGCGCGCTCGACACGCTGGTGAAGTCCGGTTTCGTGCACCGGCTCGAAAGTCTCAATTCCTTTGTCGCCTGCGCCGAGCCGCACGATCACAGCCATTCGATGACCGCCTTTGCAATCTGCGACACTTGCGGGCAGGTGACCGAATTTTCCGACCATGATGTCGGACACCGGCTCGACGAATGGGTGCGCTCGACCGGCTTTGCCGCCAAGAAGGCGGTGATCGAGTTCCGCGGGACGTGCGCGAAGTGCCTGGCCAAGGCGGCTTGAGGCGCCTCTACTTCAGCGGCGGCGTTGTGGCGTTTTCGAACTCGTTCAAGAAAGTCTCATAGACCACGTACCGCGTGGTCCGATGTGCCAGCTGCTCGACAAGCAGGGGTCTTACCTCGTCCTGCCAGGATAGTTTGCCAAGTCCTGAGCCGATTTTCGGCAAGGCAACGGATTCCACCGAGTTCCTGTCGGCCCATTTAGCAAGCCCGCGAATTGCTTTGCGCAGGTAGGGAAGCGTGGCGTGGTACATATCCGGTTGCGTTGCTAAATAGATGAATCCTGGCTGGTCGCCGTCTGGCTCTGACGTCCAAAGCTGACCACCTGTAAACTTGCCGGTCCGAGCGTGTTTTTTGAACGCGGCCTGCACATTTGGCCACTTCCTCGAAATCTTCAGTGCAAGTCCGGTACCAAGGCCCTCTTGATTGCCTTCTGCCACCCCTTGGGCGATGTAGTTTTCCTCTGCTGCAAGCAGGTCTCCAGCGACAAAAACGATCATCGCACTTTCAATGCGCCTCTTCCCAATTGTTGGCGGAGCGGGCGTCGACATGCAGCGGCACCGACATCGAGACCGCCGGCATCGCGGCGTTCTCCATCACATGGCGCACGACGGGGATCGTCGCCTCGACCTCCGCTTCCACCGTCTCGAAGACCAGCTCGTCATGCACTTGCAGCAGCATGCGGGCGGAAAGCTTCGCCTTTTCCAGCGCGTCGTCCATACGTATCATGGCGCGGCGGATGATGTCGGCGGCGGTGCCCTGCAGGCGTGCGTTGATCGAGGCGCGCTCGTTGAAGGCACGGATTGAAGGGTTCGACGACCGTATCTCCGGATAATGGATGCGGCGGCCGAAGATCGTTTCGACGAAGCCGTGCTCGCGGGCATAGGCCTTGGTTGCGTCGATATAGTCGCGGATGCCGGGGAAGCGCTCGAAATATTTCTTGATGTAGGCGCCCGCCTCCTCGCGCGGGATCGAGAGCTGGTTGGCCAGGCCAAAGGCGGAAATTCCGTAGATGATGCCAAAATTGATCGCCTTGGCGCGGCGGCGTATTTCCGAGGGCATGCCCTCGACCGGCACGTTGAACATCTCCGACGCGGTGATGGCGTGGATGTCGGCGCCGTCGGCAAACGCCTGCTTGAGCTGCGGGATCTCGGCGACATGGGCGAGCACACGCAGCTCGATCTGGCTGTAGTCGGCGGAAACCAGCTTGTTGCCCTTGTCGGCGATGAAAGCCGTCCTGATCTTCCGCCCCTCGACCGTGCGTACCGGAATGTTCTGCAAATTGGGATCGGAGGACGACAGCCGGCCGGTTGTCGTCGCGGCAAGGGCGTAGGAGGTGTGGACGCGCTTCGTATCGGGATGGACGAAACCGGGCAGCGCATCGGTATAGGTCGATTTTAGTTTGGTCAGCTGGCGCCAGTCGACGATCTTGCGCGGCAGCTCGTGGCCTTCGGCGGCGAGGTCTTCCAGGAGCTGCGCCGAGGTCGACCACTGGCCGGTCTTGGTCTTGGAGCCGCCGGGCAGGCCCATCCTGCCGAACAAGATGTCGCCGAGCTGTTTCGGCGAGCCGATATTGATGCGCTCGCCGACGAGCTGGTAGATTTCATCCTCTAGCCGCGCGGCGCCCTGTGCCAGTTCGCCGGAGAGCCGCGACAGGATCTGCCGGTCGACGGAGATGCCGCGCTGCTCCATCCTTGCCAGCACCGGCACCAGCGGCCGTTCCAGCCGCTCGTAGACCGAGACGAGGCCCTTGGCGGCAAGCCGTGGTTTCAGCACCCGCCAGAGCCTGAGCGTCACATCGGCGTGCTCGGCGGCATAGGCCGTTGCCTTGTCGATATCGACCTGGTCGAAGCCGACGAAGCTCCTTCCCGAGCCGGCCAGTTCCTTGAGCGGAATGGTCGAGTGGCCGAGCCATTTTTCCGAGAGAGCCGCCATGCTGTGGCCGCCGGACGTGCCTGCATCAAGCACGTAGGAAATCAGCATGGTGTCGTCGAAGGGGGCGATATCGATGCCGTGGCGGCTCATGACGACGAGGTCGTATTTCAGCTCCTGAACGATCTTGAGAACCGACCTGTCCTCCAGCAGCGGCTTCAGAATGCCAAGCGCCTCACGGATCGGAATCTGGTTTTCGACCACTCCGCCGCCGAGCAGGTCGCCGTTGCCGCTTTTGTGGGCGAGCGGCACATAGGCGGCGCGACCGGGCGCGGTGGCCATGGAGAGGCCGATCAGCTCGGCCTGCATTGGGTCAGCTGAGGTGGTCTCGCTGTCGAAGGCGACGATGCCGGTCTCCATCGCCTCGGCCACCCACGCCTTCAGCGCTGCTGTGTCGCGGATGGTGACGTAGGCGCTGGTGTCGATCTTGCTGGCGGTGGCGTCCTCGAAGCGAAGCGCCGAGAGAAGCGAAGGGGTGTCGCCTTCCTTGGGTTCCACCTTGACGGTGGCCGGCACCGCTTCCCCGGCTTCGTCTGTCACTGCGCCTGCCGCGCTTTCGGCGGCTGCCGGCACTCCAAACCCGACATCGGGACCATGCGCGGTGTCGGCGCGCTCGATAATGACGGGAACGGCCTTGACATCAGCCGCATCCGTTCCGGTCGCTTCCGCCACGCGGCGGGTCAGCGAGGAGAATTCCATCGTCTTGAGGAAGCCGATCAGCTTTGGCCCGTCGGGCGGGTGCAACACGAAATCATCGAGCCCACCGATCCCCGGCACGTCGTTCTTCAGCGTCACCAGTTCACGCGAGATGCGCGCCTTGTCGGCATTGGCGATGATCGATTCGCGACGCTTGTCCTGCTTGATCTCGCCGGCGCGCGCCAGCAGCCCGTCGAGGTCGCCGAACTGCTCGAGCAATTGCGCCGCCGTCTTCGGCCCGATGCCGGGCACGCCCGGAACATTGTCGACCGAATCGCCGGTCAGCGCCTGCAGGTCGATCATCTTTTCGGGCGGCACGCCCCATTTCTCGACGACTTCGGGAATGCCGATCTGGCGGTCCTTCATCGGGTCGTACATGCCGACCGTTGCGCCGACCAGCTGCATCAGGTCCTTGTCGGAGGAGATGATGGTGGTGTCGGCGCCGGCTTCGCAGGCAAGCCGGCAATAGGTGGCGATCAGGTCGTCGGCCTCGAAGCCTTCCATCTCGATGCAAGGCAGGTTGAAGGCCCTGGTCGCCTGGCGGATCAGGCCGAATTGCGGGATCAAATCCTCCGGCGGCGCCGAGCGGTTGGCCTTGTATTCGGGGTAGAGATCGTTGCGGAAGGTTTTCGACGAATAGTCGAAGATGACGGCGAAATGCGTCGGCACCACGCCGACATCGGTGTTGCGGGCGTCCTGCGTCAGCTTCCACACCATGTTGCAGAAGCCGAGCACGGCACTGGTCGGCAGCCCGTCGGATTTGCGGGTGAGTGGCGGCAGTGCGTGATAGGCACGGAAGATGTAGCCGGAGCCGTCGACAAGGAAGAGATGATCGCCTTTTTTCATGGGACGAAGGGATAGCGCGGCGCAGCGCCGTGGTCCATGCCAAAGGCGGCCTCAACCACCGGTTCCCGCAACATCCCTGACAAGTCGATCGGATCACGGGTATGTTACAAAAGTGTAATCTTCGTGCCCTTGAATCGCCACGTTCGGAGACACAGATAAACGCCATCGGCATTTTTCGCCGAAGTCCGGAGCAAGGCCCGTCCCCCGCCTATCCCGGACACTTGCGGCAGCCTATCCCCCCTCTCCGGGCTGCCGCATCGATTCGAGTAAAGGCCGCCGTGGTTCCCCCTCCACCACGGCGGCATTTTTTTACCTTTCGACGCCCGTGGTCCAACGACCGCCGGCTTTTCGTTTCTGCCTCGCAGCTTTAGGGTTGCCGCTCAGAATCGAAAGGCTGATAAAAATGTCCACAATTTCCCCCGTCCTCGACCGTCTCGACAAAAATCTCGACGAGAGCCTGGAGCGCCTGTTCGGCCTGCTCAGGATCAAGTCGATCTCCACCGATCCGGCCTACGCCGCCGACTGCCGCAAGGCGGCGGAATGGCTGGTGGCGGAACTCAAGCTGATCGGGTTCGATGCCAGCGTGCGTGACACGCCAGGCCACCCGATGGTGGTGGCGCATCATGACGGGCCGGCGGGCGCGCCGCATGTCCTGTTCTACGGCCATTATGACGTGCAGCCGGTCGACCCGATCGAGCTCTGGGAAAGCGACCCGTTCTCGCCTTCGGTGAAGGAGATCGAGCCCGGCCACCAGGTGATCACGGGGCGTGGCTCGGCCGACGACAAGGGGCAATTGATGACCTTCGTCGAGGCTTGCCGTGCCTGGAAGCAGGTGCATGGCGGGCTGCCATGCCGCATCACGATCCTGTTCGAGGGCGAGGAGGAGTCCGGCTCGCCCTCGCTGAAGCCGTTCCTCGAAGCAAACGCCGCCGAACTCAAGGCCGACTTCGCGCTTGTCTGCGACACCGGCATGTGGGACCGCGATACGCCGTCGATCTGCGTCGCGCTGCGGGGGCTGGTCGGCGAGGAGATCACGGTGAAAGCCGCCGACCGCGACTTGCATTCCGGTCTCTATGGCGGTGCTGCCGCCAATCCAATTCGCATCCTGGCCAGGATCCTGGCCGACATCCACGACAAGGACGGCCATGTCACCATTCCGGGGTTCTATAACGGTGTCGAGGAGCCCCCTTCGCAGATCCTGAAGTCATGGGAGACGCTCGGCGAGACCGCCGAGACATTCCTTGGGCCTGTCGGACTGTCGATCCCGTCTGGCGAAAAGGGCCGCTCGGTGCTCGAGCTCACCTGGGCGCGACCGACGGCCGAGTTCAACGGCATTACCGGCGGCTATACCGGCAAGGGGTTCAAGACAGTGATCGCAGCGGAAGCCTCGGCAAAAGTGTCCTTCCGCCTCGTCCACAAGCAAGACCCGGAAAGGATCCGCGCCGCTTTCCAGGCCTTCGTGAGGGAGCGCATCCCGGCCGACTGCTCAGTCGATTTCCACCCACATGGCGGCTCGCCGGCGATCCAGCTTTCCTACGACTCGCCGTTTCTCGCCAAGGCCAAGGACGCGCTGTCCGACGAGTGGCCGAAGCCGGCGGTGACGACGGGAAGCGGCGGCTCGATCCCGGTGGTCGGCGATTTCCAGACCTATCTCGGCATCGAATCCTTGCTGGTCGGTTTCGGGCTCGACGATGACCGCATCCATTCGCCGAACGAGAAGTACGAGATGAGTTCCTTCCACAAGGGACAACGCTCCTGGGCACGCATTCTCGATGCGCTGACACGCTGACAGGGCAAGAATTCAACTTTCTGTTGATTTTTCATCGGATCGCGGCGAGGACGGGCTAGAGCGACGTGCGTCCGGTTGGGTGCACAAATCACCGCACGGGCTGCGACCGGAGAATACGATGAGCGATATCCGCTTCCATAAGAACGACCTGCCCGGGCTCTTGCACTACGACGTCGGGTCGGTCGCAATCGACACGGAGACGCTGGGGCTCAATCCGCATCGCGACCGGCTTTGCGTGGTTCAGATCTCGCCGGGCGACGGTTCCGCCGACGTCATCCAGATCGCGCCCGGCCAGAAGAAGGCGCCAAACCTCGTCAGCCTGCTCAGGAACCGCAGCATAACCAAGCTCTTCCATTTCGGCCGTTTCGATCTCGCCGTGCTCTATAATGCCTTCGGCGTCATGCCGGAGCCGGTGTTCTGCACCAAGATCGCCTCGCGGCTTACCCGAACCTACACCGACCGGCACGGGCTGAAGGACATCTGCTTTGAGCTTCTCGGCGTCAGCCTGTCGAAGGCGCAGCAATCGTCGGACTGGGCGGCGGAGACGCTGTCTCCCGAACAACTCGAATACGCAGCCTCCGACGTGCTCTATCTGCACCAGCTGCGCGATGTGCTGACGGCCCGGCTGGCGCGCGACAACCGGACCAAGGAGGCCGAGGCCTGCTTCCGCTTCCTGCCGACGCGTGCGAAACTCGACCTGATGGGCTGGGATGAGGCAGACATCTTCGCCCACAGCTAAGGTGGAACCAGATGTTCGCCGCGACGTTCTGTCGGTCCACGGAGGGGATGAAATGGCTGCCCGGAAACCAATCGAAACGGCACCCAAGGATGGTTCCAAGGTCACCGTCTACTGGAAGGACAGCGACGGCGTGATGAACGAATCCATCGCGCAGTACCGGTCGCTCGACCGGCTGAAAGCGGCCGGCGGCGACTGGGACGAGAACGACACCGGCTGGTGGGCCTATACGGACGGTCATACGCAAAAGAAGATCGAGCCGATCAGCTGGCGGCCTGCATCGGGGGATGACGACGACGAATGACGCCGCTGGCGGGGCCGTCTCCTTTCCAATAGTTTGGGCCTGTTGCAATCGGGGGTCGATTCGGAGCTTGCTGCTCCGCGACCGTTCGCTCAGGAGGGATCTGCAATGGGCACTGAGAGCCTGCTTGTCTTCATCATCATCGGTGCGATCGCCGGCTGGCTCGCCGGCCTGATCGTCAAGGGTTTCGGCCTCGGCCTGGTCGGCAATATCGTCGTCGGCATTGTCGGTGCCTTTATCGCTGGCTGGCTCTTCCCAAGGCTGGGATTCGCGATAGGCGGCGGCATATTTGCCTCCATCGTCCACGCCACGATCGGCGCGGTCATCCTGCTCGTGCTGATCAAGCTGGTGAAGCAGGCCTGATCCTTCGAAAGACATCAAGGGCGCCATGAAACAGAACACGCTCTATCTCATTATCGGCGCTCTCGTCGTCGTGGTCATCGCGCTCGGCATCTATGTCTATCGCGAGCAAACCAGGCCGAAGGGCGTTGAGCTTAAGATCGACGATAAAGGTATTTCGATCCTGCAGAACTGAGCGCGCCGGGTTCTGCCGCGCAAGGGTGCCGATGACATTACCCCATCCTGTCCGTCGTTCTCGCCCTTCAGGCCAGGCTCTCAGGTGATATCCCGAATCGACTTCAAAGCCAGCGATTCTGTACGAGCCGCGCTCTCGACCATCGGACGCACGGAAGACCTGCGCTTTTCGCCGGACAATCGATTGCTGGCAATTGCTGGATACACGCGAGAGCGCTGTCTGATCCTGCGGGTCGACGTCGAAGCGGCGCCGAGCGGCCCACGAGTCACCGTCCATGATTTCATGGAGCTGACGTCGGAAAGCATGGGCGAGGTCCACGGTCTCGATTTCATCGATGACCGAACCCTGGTGATTGCCAATCGTGATGGGCTGGTTGCGATATTTGCCTTGCCCTCGGGAGAGCCGGCCGGCCGCCAGTGCGACATTGTACCCATTCGCGAGATCACGGGCGGGCTGTTTTGCAAGCTGAAAACGCCAGGGTCGGTCGCGGCCAGGCATGAGTCGCGTGGCCGAGTCAGCCTCCTGGTCTGCAACAATTACAGGGACCGGGTCACGCGGCATGTCGTCGACCGGTGGGGCTACCGCGCGTGGAAGAACCAGGCGCTTCTGAAGCGCGGCCTGAGCATACCCGATGGCATTGCGCTCAGTCATGATGGCCAATGGATCGCCGTCAGCAGCCACGGCACCAACGATGTGAAGCTCTACAACATGTCCGCGCGGCTGGGGCCGGATACCGAACCCGCCGGAATCCTGCAGAACGCCAATTACCCGCATGGCCTGCGTTTTACGGGCGATGACCGGCAGATCCTTGTCGCCGATGCAGGCAGCCCACTGCTTCACGTGTACGATCGCGACGCGGGCTGGAGCGGCAGCCGCACGCCCTCCCGCTCTGTTGCCGTCCTTGACGACGAGACTTTCGGGCGCGGCAGGGCCAGTGTCGAAGAAGGCGGCCCGAAGGGTCTCGACATCGATCGCTCGAACAGCGTTGTGGCGGTGACCTGCGAAGAGCAGACGCTGGCCTTCTTCTCGCTGACATCGATAACCGGTCGACCACCGAAGTTTGAGCCCAGTTAATGCAAGTCATTGGTTTTGTTGCCGCTATTGCCGACGAGACCAAAAATTGACGCCAAGGCAGGGCCGCTCCATCCTTCGATGCGCCCGGAGAGAAAAGCCAGGCCGAATATCGAATGAGAGTGACGTATCGACACATCCGCGGTATGATCTTGGCACAGGGAGTTTTGGGGCCAACCCACCTACTTTTAGGAGGTTGCCATGAGGCACCAAACACTGGACCAACTGCATACGGTGGCAAAGGTACACAGAGACCCAACACCTCCTGGAATGGACCGAACCCAGCGTCTCGAACGTTGGTCAAGACTTCTCGAACGGCAGCCCAATCGGCTCCTTACCGCACTTACCGGGACCGAATATCGTTCGTCGCCCGAACGCGACGTAATGCGTGGCGAAGGCTCGCCAATATCAGTTGCCTTCGACGATCCGATTCTGCGCGATGAGGGGTTGAAAGACGACACTTATGGCGAAGCAAAGCGTTTCTTCGAACTGACCGACGATCAACTCCACGAAATCGTCTGCTACTGCCATGTGGGCGAGACGATGCAATCATCCCGGGCAGCGCTTTGCGTTCGTGATGCGATCGACTAACGCATGATCCACCAAAGGTGAATGACTTTGGTGACAAGTCATATGCAGATTCAATTGTTTAGAGCGCGATCGAATGTAAACCCACTTTACCGGTCGCGCTCTAATGGAGCATAGATTACGGCTACCTTGCTATGGGCGGTTCGCGCCGAACGACGGCCGCTGAGCAGTTGATGCCGAATGCGAGAAGGCGCCGCCGTCTCGCCAGGACGCCATTTTTCCAAGACCGCCGAAAGCAAGGAACGCAGCGGTGACGTGTCGTAACGCATTGAATTAACTTTGAACCATTTAACCCGCCCTTAAATCGCCGCATCTACTCTCCACCCCGGACGCCATGGAGCGACGTGCATCCGTTCGGACGCACAGAATGCGCTCTAAGACTTTGAAGCTTCGCATCGTGCTTTCCGAAATCGATTCCGATTTTCGGGCCGATGCGATAGGCATCGGGACAGACAGCACAGCGCATGGCGAACCGCAGAGACAGCCGCATCGAACCCAGCTTCGAGGGACCGCCACCGGCGAAATCCTCGACCGGTTTTTCGGTGAGCGAGGAGGATCGCGTCGTGCCGAGCAACCGGAAAACCTCTGCAAAACGCCAATCGGCCAAGACAAAACCGTCGCGCCGCGGACGCGGCAAAAGCCGGCGCGGCCTGTTCGGCGTGCTCGGCCGGTTGTTCTACTGGTGCTTCGTGCTGGCCATCTGGGGCGGCATCGCCACTGCCGGCATCGTCGTCTATTACGGTGCGAAAATGCCGGCGGCCACCACCTGGGCCATTCCCGACCGCGCGCCCAATATCAGGATCGTCTCCGTCGACGGAAACCTGCTCGCCAATCGCGGCATGAGCGGCGGCGAAGCCGTCGGCCTGCACGAAATGTCGGCCTATATCCCCGAGGCTGTCATTGCCATCGAAGATCGCCGCTTCTATTCGCATTTGGGCATCGATCCGATCGGTCTGTCCAGAGCCATGGTGGCCAACGTTGTCGGCGGACGTTTTTCGCAGGGCGGCTCGACGCTGACCCAGCAATTGGCGAAGAACCTGTTCCTGACACCCGATCGCACGCTGGAACGCAAGGTCCAGGAAGTGCTTTTGGCGCTGTGGCTCGAGCACAAGCACACCAAGGACCAGATCCTCGAAATGTATCTCAACCGGGTCTATTTCGGCTCCGGCGCCTATGGTGTCGAAGCGGCCTCGCGCCGCTATTTCGGCAAGAGCGCGCGCGATGTCACGCTGCCCGAGGCCGCACTCCTCGCTGGCCTGTTGAAAGCGCCGTCGCGACTGTCTCCGGCGCGTGACCCGAAGGCGGCCGAGCAGCGCTCGCAGCTCGTTCTTGCCGCCATGCGCGACGAAGGCAAGATCAGCGCCAAGGAACTGACCACGGCGATGAGCGCACCGGCGACGCGGGTGGCATCCTACTGGACGGGCTCGGAAAACTATGTCGCCGACACAATCGTGGAAGAACTGCCCGACCTGATCGGCGATGTGCGCAGCGACATCATCGTCGACACCACCGTCGACCTCACGCTGCAGAAGCTCGCCGAACAATCGATCCGCCGGCTGATCGATGGGAGCGGCAAGAAGCTCAATGCCAGCCAGGGTGTGCTGGTGTCGATCGACAATTCCGGCGCGGTGCGTGCCATGGTCGGCGGCTATGATTATTCGACCAGCCAGTTCGATCGCGCCTCGGAGGCGCGCCGCCAGCCGGGCTCAGCGTTCAAGCCCTTTGTTTACATGGCGGCACTGGAGGCCGGCCGCACGCCCGACAGCGTGCGCAATGACGCGCCGATCAGAATAGGCAAATGGACGCCAACCAATTACGGCGGCAAGTATTTCGGCAAGGTGACGCTGGCGACGGCGCTGGCGAAGTCGCTGAACTCGGTGGCCGCACAGCTGACCATGGAAGTCGGACCTGACGCCGTGGTCGAGGCGGCGCATCGCATGGGCATCCAGTCCGACCTCACGGCCAACACCTCGATCGCGCTCGGCACATCTGAAGTGACGCCGCTGGAATTGACGTCGGCCTATGTCCCCTTCGCCAATGGCGGCTACCGACCGGAGGTCCATTTCATCCGCCGCGTGACGACAACCGGCGGCAAGGTGCTCTACGACAACAATGGCGGCGGCGCCCCGCGCGTCGTCAAGCCCGAGATCGTCGGTATGATGAACTCGATGATGACCGGCACGGTCGAAATCGGCACTGCCAGGAAGGCGGCCTTTGCCTGGCCGGCAGCCGGCAAGACCGGCACCAGCCAGAATTCGCGCGATGCCTGGTTCATCGGCTATACCGCCAATCTCACCACCGGCGTCTGGTTCGGCAATGACGATGGCAGCCCGATGAAGAAGGTCACCGGCGGCGCGCTGCCGGCGCAGGCCTGGCATGAGTTCATGGTCGCCGCGCATGAAGGCGTGCCGGTGCGGCCGCTGCCTGGAACTTGGCGGTCGACGCCTGCGGATACGATCGTGCAGGACGAAATACCGTCCAACACGGCGCAACCGGCGCCGGTGCCGTCCGCTTCGGTTGGCCAATCCGCGCCGTCCGCCCAAAAAGCGTCATCGCCTCGCGCTGTGCGTCCCGCCGAAACGATCGATGGCGGCGGCTTCGGCATCCCGGGCGGTGACAGCGCCACCGCATCGATCAAGCGCCCGGTGCCGCCGGGCGATGTCGGCGGCCCGGTCAAGAAGCGGCAGACCTCGATCCTCGACATCCTCACCGGCGGCTGACCCCTCGTCATCGCTGCCGTGTTCCGCTACATCTCCGGGTTAAAAGTGCTAGAGCGTACTTTGTGCGTCCAAAGGGACGCACGTCGCCCTAGAGAGATCGCGAATGGCCGAAACCGACACCAGAAAGACAATCGTGCTGACCGGCGCCAGCCGCGGCATCGGCCATGCGACGGTCAAGCGCTTTTCGCGCGAAGGCTGGCGCGTCATCACCTGCTCGCGCCAGGCCTTTGCCGAGGACTGCCCGTGGCCGGCCGGTCCGGAAGACCACATCAAGGTCGATCTCGCCGACCAGGAGGATGTCGGCATCGCGATCTCGGAAATCCGCCATCGGCTGGAGGCGCATGGCGGCCAGCTTCATGCGTTGGTCAACAATGCCGGCATCTCGCCGAAGCTCAAGGACGGCAACAGCCGCATGAATTCGATCGACACGCCGATGCATGTCTGGCGCGACGTATTCCAGGTCAATTTCTTCGCGCCGATCATGCTGGCGCGAGGATTGTTTAAGGAGTTGGCGTCGGCCAAAGGCTCGATCGTCAACGTCACCTCGATCGCCGGCACCCGCGTGCACCCCTTCGCCGGCACCGCCTATGCGACGTCGAAGGCGGCGCTCGGCTCGCTGACGCGCGAAATGGCGCATGATTTCGGCCCGCACGGCATCCGCGTCAACGCCATTGCACCCGGCGAGATCGACACGGCGATCCTGTCGCCGGGCACCGAAAAGATCGTCGAGACGATTCCGCTGCGGCGGCTGGGCACCACGGCAGAAGTCGCCGACATCATCTTCTTCCTGTGCTCGCAGCAGGCTTCCTATGTGACGGGCTCGGAAATCCACATCAATGGCGGCCAGCACGTGTGAGACTTGAGGCTAAGGACTGCTCATCCGGTTATGGTGAGAACAGCCTTGCCGCTAATGCTGCGCCGTCGCAGTGCGTCCAGGGTTTGGGCGATGTCTGTCCACTGCACGGTCAAGGCCACGCGGGTTTCTAGCCGGCCAGCCGCGACCAGAGCGAGCAGCGAGGCGATGTCCGCGCCAATGCCCGGGCCAGAGGCGTAGTACGCGAAAGTCTGAAGCCTCGCCCCCTCGTGACCCGGAACGAACTGACGGAATCCAACTGATGTGAGTTCGCCACTGCTCGAACCGAACATGACGATGATCCCGCCAGGTGTGACACGTTCGATCGCGTGTGCGAGGCTTTCACCGCCGACTGACTCAGTGATCAGCGAAAACGGCCCCTCAGCCAATTCGATCGACTCGACAACTTGCTCGGCTCCAAGGCCGCGGAGATCGTCGGCATGCCGGGCGGCGGCGATCGCGGTCACAGACGCGCCCTCCTGGCGGGCGATCTGGATCTGGAAACGACCGACCGCGCCGCTTGCGCCGGTGATCAGGATCTGCTGGCCGGCCAGGTCGCCGCCATGGCGCAATGTCCTTAGCGCCGTCGTGCCCGCGACCGGAAGCGTGGCTGCGGAAACGAAGCTGACTCCATCCGGCAGGACGGCGAGACGATCGGTTGAAACGGCAACACGTTCGGCCCAGCCGGCCTGGTCGACCAAAGCCGCAACCCGGTTGCCCACGGCTGGCCCGGAGCCATCGGCTGCTGCCCGTTCGACAACCCCAACGATGTCCTGGCCGGGTATCCAGCCGTTCGGACGTATGGTGAGCAGGCGCAGCTCGCCGCGGTTCAACGAGGTTGCGTGGACCGAGACAAGCGCCTCGTTCGCGAGGGGCTGAGGTTCCTCGGACTCGGCGAACCTCAGCCCGGTGGCGCTGTCGGGAGACGTGACTAGGGCGAGCATGGGGATCGTACCTTCTTACTGGTTTGTGGACGCCAGCTTCCTCCTGGAAAGCACGGCAAGCTGGCCCACTCAGAATACTCATCGAGATCGCAAGTCATGCCGGCGATGGGCGCGCGCGCAGCGTCAACGCGATCAACTGCTGCCTGCCATATTTTTGACCGGGGGGCGCAAACCGAAGCCTATCGACTTTCCCGGTTAAAGAATTTAGCTATCACGGCGTTTAATCGCTAAAAGCCGTCAATCATGAGACAGCCTCTTCGCTGGCCCTGGCCCGATCTCGATGTGGATGATGTGCTCGCGCCGGCAATTGCGGTGCGCGTTGACGTCACCGAAACCAGAGCGGAGGTGCCAGTCCATCGGCACCGCAAAGGCCAACTCGTCTTCGCGCTCGGAGGCGGCGTCACATGCCACGTTCCAAGCGGCCTATGGATGGTCCCGCCTCATTGCGGGGTCTGGATTCCCGGCGACATGGAGCACAGCAATGTTGCGACGGCCAACGCCCTGATTTTTTTCGTGTACGTTGAGCCGGAAGCCGCCGATCTGCCGGACCGGTGCTGCACCCTTTCGATCTCGCCGCTGCTCCGCGAACTGATCATCGAGCTGTCTGATGGCGTGCAGGACGACCACGCGAGGGATGAGCTTTTGACCAAGACCCTGCTGACCGAATTGCCGCGTATGCCTGTCCAGCGGCTGCATCTGCCGATTTCATCCGAGCCACGCTTGAGGAGGATCGCCGAAGCGTTGGCGCAAGACCCTGCCGACCGTAGCACATTGGCGGAATGGGCCAACCGCGTCGCGCTCAGCGAGAGCAGTCTCGCTCGCCTCGTGGTTAAGGAGACAGGGCTGAGCTTCGGGCGCTGGCGCCAGCAATTGCACTTGATCGTCGCAATTCGAGAACTGGCCTCCGGTGCCAGCGTCCAGCAGGTCTCGGGTGATCTCGGCTATGGTTCCGTCACGGCCTTCATCACCATGTTCAAGAAGGCGCTTGGGAAGCCGCCGGCAAAATACCTCGGCAGTATCACTCAAAATGGTGGCTCTGCATTCGTGGCGTGATCAACTCGCTGCGGGCGGAGATCGACTGTGCGATCTTCCGCCGGCCATCGGCCAGTGGCGACCAGTACGCATGATCGTGCAGGATCGGCTCAGGCAGCGGACGGTTCAGCCGCCTCTGGCTTGTGACCAAGCACCACTTCGACGATACCACGGGCGATTTCGCGCTCGCCCATGATCACCGTGTCGGCGCCGAGCCCTTTGAGATGCTCGACCTCGGCATCGGAGTGGGCGCGGGCGATGACGTTGATCTTCGGGTTGGCGGCGCGTGCGCGCAGCACGATCTGTCCCGCCTCGAAGGCATTGGGGACGGCGAGGATAAGCCGCTTCGCGCCATCGGGATTGGCAGCGGCGAACACCTCGCTGTTCGCGGCGTTCCCGGACACGGTTTCGATGCCGTCGTCCCTGAGCTTCGCCAGCGTCTTGTCGGCATCCTCGATGACGAGGAAGGGCAGGGCGGCCTCCTTCAATGATGCGCCGACGAGGCTGCCGACACGGCCGTAGCCGACCAGGATTGAATGGCCGGTAAGCGCTGTCCTGGGCGGCGGCCCGTCCTCTTTCACCGGTGCCGCAACCGAAGCCAACTGGCCTGGCTCCGTCGCGGGGCCAATCGGCTTTGCCTCGTCGAGCGGCGCCGTCTTGCCGGCGCGCCTTTCCAGCCATGGTTTCATCCAGTCGATGGCAAGGAACATCAGCGGGTTGAGAACGATCGACAGGATAGCGCCGGCGAGGATGAGGTCGCGTCCTTGTTCGGGCAGCAGCTTCAGCCCGACGCCAAGCTCGGCCAGGATGAACGAGAATTCGCCGATCTGGGCAAGGCTTGCCGAAATCATCAGCGCGGTCGGTATCGGATAGCGGAAGGCGACGACGATGACGAAGGCCGCCAGCGATTTGCCGATGACGATGATGGCCAGTGTCGCCAGGACCGGCCAGCCATTGCTGATCAGGCTGAACGGGTCGAACAGCATGCCGACCGAAACGAAGAACAGCACGGAAAAAGCGTCGCGCAGCGGCAGCGATTCCTCGGCCGCCCGATGGCTGAGTTCGGATTCACTCATGATCATGCCAGCGAAGAAAGCGCCCAGCGCCAGCGAGACGCCGAATAGCTTGGCCGCGCCAAAGGCGACGCCGAGCGCGATGGCAAGCACCGCCAGCCGGAACAATTCACGCGACCCGGTATGGGCGACGTAGTGCAGGATCCAGGGGATGACCCGGCGGCCGACCACCAGCATAACGACGACAAAGGCCGCGACCTTGGCCAGCGTGACCCCAACGACGCCCCAGATGCCGTAGCTGGCCGGCAGCGACAGCAGGCTGCTATGGGCCTCCACTTGCTGCTGGCCGCCCAGCACGCCAGCCAACGCCGGCAAGAGCACCAACGCCAGCACCATCGCCAGGTCCTCGACGATCAGCCAGCCGACGGCGATGCGGCCGCGCTCCGTCTCGATCAGCCGCCGTTCCTGCAAGGCACGCAACAGCACCACCGTCGAGGCGACCGACAAAGCCAAGCCGAATACCAGCCCAGCGCCGATCGACCAGCCGAGCAGCCAGGCAAGACCGGCGCCAAGCGCTGTCGCGAAGCCGATCTGCACGATGGCGCCGGGCACGGCGATGGCGCGGACCGACAACAAATCCTTCAACGAGAAATGCAGGCCGACGCCGAACATCAACAGGATCACGCCGATTTCGGCGAGTTCATTGGCGAGGCCGGCGTCGGCGACGAAGCCCGGCGTGTTCGGCCCGACCAGAACGCCGGCGATGAGGTAACCGACCAGCGGTGGGATGCGGAAGCGATTGGCGATTGCGCCGAAGACGAAAGCCAGCCCCAGACCGGCGACGATGGTGGCGATAAGGGGCGTGTCATGCGGCATGGTCTATGGAGCGCCTTTCAAAAATCACGATGTCGGATATGCGTCGCCAAAAAAAGCCGCCGCTTTGGCAATATGGGGGCTTGGGTGGCCGCGAGGCAACCCACAATGCCATGAAATCGATGACAAGGATGGCAGAAGGCAAGCCGCCTCGAGGCTGGCAACGTGCTGCAAAATAAGCGGCTTGCGCGCCTGATGCCAGCGATCAGGCCGCCTGCAGCAGGTTCTCGATGTCGACGATGGTGTGGTTGGTCAGCGTCTTCGGAATTTCCACTGTGATCTTCTCGGCAACTTCCTTGTGCAGTTTTCGGCGCATGTCGCCCAGCACCTGCGGCGGTGCGATCAGCACCATTTCCTTGAAGGCGCCGCGGTGCGCAAGCTTGTACAGCCGCTCGGCAATTTCGTCGGCGAAACGCTCCTTGCCGAGGCGATGCCAGTCAGTGTCCTCGACTGCGCTGCGGTGGACGGAAGGGCCGTCGCTGTAGCGGCCGGGGCGGTCCGAACCCTGCTCTCGCGTCGCCGGATTTGCCTGCTCCATCTCCTGCACGACCTGGAGGTCGGGATATTGGGTGTCGCCACGGTTCTCGAGGAACAGCGCCTTCTCGCCGTCGGCCACCACGATCCACAGTCCGCGTTTCAGCTTGAGGTTGTTCACGGAGCGCTCCTTTTTCCTGTTTTTCATGGTTTTCTAGGCCCTTCTCTGGAGCCATTGCCGCAGCTGAACAGCCAGGCTCGGATTCGCAGGGCAAACGCGCGTCGAGGCAGGAATGTTCCGATGACGATAAGAACAGCGAGCGAGCAAACCGACCAACGAGGATGACGGTGTTCTGCGCGTGTCGGCTTTAATCTACTAGATTGGTAGAATTTAGAAAAAATTGTTTTGCGATACACCTCGCTTGCCGCTAGAACGGCCGCAGATCAAGGCCCGCAACAGCGGCTTGGATCCGCTCCATTCGTGGGTGTGGAATTTTTTTCTCCTGCCTTTGGTGCTTGCAGAAAAGCGATTGCTTCGCACGAAGCGATGCGCGAGTGCTTTCCTTCTGCTTTTTCGCTCCCGCGCGTAGAACTGACAGCGTATTCAGGATTCCACTCGCCATGCCGCAGGCCACACCCAAGCTCAACGCCTTTCCCATCTTCATGCGGGTCGAGGGCGAAGCCGTGGCCATCGTCGGCGGCGGCGAGGAGGCTCTGGCCAAGGCGCGGCTGATCGGCCAGTCGAGCGCGGTGCTGCGCATCGTCAGCGATGCCGCCGAGCCTGAGTTGCTGGCCTTCATCGCCACGAATGGCGCCGCCATACACATCGCTGCTGCCTATGATGCCGCGCATCTCGAAGGCGCGGTGATGGTGTTTGCCGCCAGCGGCAATGAGGCGCTCGACCGTCGCGTTGCCGAGGATGCGCGCCGGCTGGGCATTCCGGTCAATGCCGTCGACCGGCCGGAGCTGTGCGATTTCTTCACCCCGGCGCTGGTCAACCGCGCGCCTGTCGCCATTGCCATCGGCACGGAAGGGGCTGGCCCGGTGCTTGCCCAAATGCTGCGCAGCCGCATCGACCGCATGCTGTCGCCGTCGCTCGGGCCGCTTGCTTCGCTTGCTGCCTCGTTGCGCGGCACCGCCGAGAGATTGCTGCCGAAAGGCAATGCCCGCCGCCGCTTCTGGAGCGACTTTTTCGGCGGCTCGCCGGCCCGCGCCATGGCGGCCGGCCAGCTTTCGCAGGCGCATGATGCCGCCGTCGATCTGTTGCTTTCGAATGCGCCGGCATCGGGCCATGTTGCCTTGGTGGGGGCTGGTCCGGGCGCCGAAGACCTGCTGACGCTGCGCGCTCACCGCCTGCTGATGGAAGCCGACGTCATCGTCCATGATGCGCTGGTGCCGGAGGCGATCGTCGCCATGGGCCGCCGCGACGCCGAGCGCCTGCCGGTAGGCAAACGCAAGGGCTGCCACACCAAGAGCCAGGCCGAGATCAACGCGCTGCTGATCGAGCTCGGCCTGGCTCTTGGTGTGGCAGCCCTTGCGTT
>NZ_RZTI01000038.1:0-44114 GCF_003997275.1 Mesorhizobium sp. M6A.T.Ce.TU.002.03.1.1 | reverse complement strand
CTGGCCTACCCGCGCATCATGGGCCACGAGGTTTCCGGCACTATGATCGAGGCCGGCGACGGCGTCGATCTGGCCGTCGGCGAGCCGGTGGTCATCAACCCCTATCTCGCTTGCGGCAAATGCATCGCCTGCCGGCAAGGAAAACCGAATTGCTGCGTGAAGATCGAGGTGCTCGGCGTGCATCGTGACGGCGCCATGTGCGAACGCATCCTGGTGCCGGCGCAAAATCTTTATCCGGCAAACGGCCTGTCGCTGGCCGATGCCGCCGCCGTCGAATTCCTGGCGATCGGAGCGCATGCCGTGCGGCGCTCGCTGGCACAGCCAGGCGCGCGCACCCTGGTCATTGGCGCCGGGCCGATCGGGCTCGGCACGGCGCTGTTTGCCCGCATCGCCGGTCTCGACGTGACGCTGCTCGACATGAGCGCGGAGAGGCTGGATTTCGCCGCTAGCGAACTCGGCTTCGCGACCCTCGACGGTTCGCGGACGTCTGCGACCGATCTGGTGCGGGAGGCGACCGGCGGCGAAGGTTTTGACGTGGTTTTCGACGCCACCGGCAACACCCAGTCCGTCCAGTCGGCCTTCGCCCATGTCGCCCATGGCGGGACGCTGGTCCTGGTCAGTGTCGTCAAGGACGACATCGTCTTTTCCGATCCCGAATTCCACAAGCGCGAAATGACGCTGATCGGCAGCCGCAATGCGCTGCGCGCCGATTTCGACCATGTCGCCGCCTCGATCCGCGATGGCGCCGTGCCGCTGGCGAAGCTCGTCACCCATCGCACGACGCTGGGCGAGACGCCGCGCGACCTCGCCCGCTGGGCGCATGAGAAATCCGGCCTGATCAAGGCGGTGATCGAAGTCGGGTCATAACACGGCAGGCGGTGAGCCCGGCCCGAATGACAACGCCCCGCGCAGGTCGACCCCCACTCCGTCTCGGCTTCGCCGAGCCACCTCTCCCCCGAGCGACGGGGTAGAGGAAGGGTGCGAGCCTATTGCAGCCAACGCTCCTCAACCAGACTCCCTACTTCTCTCGCCGTCAGCGGGCTCCCTTCCTCTCCCTCCGGAGGGGGGAGAGGTGGCTCGGCGAAGCCGAGACGGAGTGGGGGAAGGCGGTCCTCAAACGCCAAACCGCTGACATGTAAGCGCGACCGAGCTGGTATGATATCAGCGTGGGTCAGATAAATCACGGTCTCGTATAAGGCCGGCACTACCTACAGCGCCGACAGTTTGAGCTCGACGCGCTCAGCCGGAAACCGCGTTTCGGCGAACTGGATCGGCTGGCCGTCCGGCGTGACGTTGACGGCGACCGTGACCAGCACGATGGCGCCGGGCTGCAGATCGAGATCGGCAAGGTCGGCGGCATCCGCGTGGCGCGCCGACAGCACCGTCGATTGCCTGAGATAGTCACTGATGCCGAAACGCTGGAGCGAAGCGGTCACCGATCCAGTTTCCGCGATAGCGGTCTCGATGCCTGCGAAGCGTTTTGCATCGAACCAGCCGGTGGCACGCGAGACCGGCTGTCCATCGGCTTCACCGCGTGTCTCAAGGCGGATGACGCTGGAACCCTTGGCTAGACCTAAGCCTTCGGCGACACGCCGGCTGGCCGGCTCGACCGCCGACTCGAGCAGCACGCTGCGGCGCTCAGACGCTTGCCCTTGCAAGCCCTCCGAAAAACGGGTGCGGGCGCCGATCGGATAGGACAGGCGCTTGCGCGAAAGCACGAAAGTGCCGCGCCCCTGCTCGGCCCTGAGCACGCCATCCTGCACCAGTGCTGCGATGGCGCTGCGCACCGTATGGCGGTTGACACCATAGCGCTCGGCCAGCGCGACTTCCGGCGGCAGCGCGGTATTCTCGGCAAAGTCGCCGACGGCGATCGAACGCAGGATTTGATCGGCGATCTGCCGCCACAGCGAGACGCCGCTGCGCCGCTCTATGCTGCTGGGCTGCCCGATCATGTCTTGCCCCGATCTTTTCGCCCGTGTCATGCACCCGTCATAGACACGCATTAGATAATAGGTATAATTTGTATAATTGTCTATATCAATAGACAAATTTTCGATGCAAGGGAATGTTAACCATGCGAGGACAGGAAGCGCGCGATCAGGCTCAGCGCAAGGCCGTTATGGCAACGCTGGCGCAATCGACCGGCGACGATATCGTCCGGCTGTGGAACGAAGCCGGCCTGCCTTCTGAGGCGGAACTCCTGCGCGGCCCCGAAACCGGCTTGGTCACCGTGCGCGGCCGCATCGGCGGCGGCGGCGCGCCGTTCAACGTTGGCGAGGCGACGGTCACCCGCGCTACCGTCCGGCTCGCCTCCGGACAGGTCGGCCACTGCTACGCGCTGGGCCGTGACAGGCAGAAAGCAAAACTGGCGGCGATCGCCGACGCGCTCTGGCAGGACCCTGCCCTGCGCCGTGAGGTCGAGACCAAACTCATTGCGCCGCTGCAGGCCGCACTGGCCAGCGCACGTGAACGGCGTCGCGCCGAGACGGCGGCAACGAAGGTCGATTTCTTCACCATGGTACGCGGAGAAGACTGATGGACATCGTAACCCAAGCGATCGAAGGCGGCTTTGCCGATCCGGTGTTCGACGCCCAGACGGTGTTCCGCGCCGTGATGGACGCAATGGCGCGGCCGGGCACCCTGCAGCCTCTGCCGGTCTTTGCCCGCCCGCCGGCGCCGCTATCAGCCACCGCGGGCGCCATTGCGCTGGCGCTGTGCGACAACGACACGCCGCTGTGGCTCGACCCCGTTTTGCAGGCCCCGGTAGCGGTGAAATCCTGGCTCGGCTTCCACACCGGCGCGCCCCTGGCCAACACGCCGGCCGATGCGCATTTCGCGCTGATCGCCACGCCGGCCGAAATGATGGCGCTCGACGGCTTCTCACAAGGCACCCAGGATTATCCCGACCGCTCCACGACGCTGATCCTGCAAGTCGGAGATCTCGTTTCAGGCGCCCCTCTGTTGCTCGAAGGTCCTGGCATCGAAAAGACTGCAAGCATCGCGCCGGCACAGATGCCGCGCCATTTCGTCGAACAGTGGAAGCAGAACAACCAGCGCTTTCCGCGTGGCGTCGACATCGTCCTCGCCACCCCGGACGGCGTCGCCTGCCTGCCGCGCACGACGCGCATCAAGACGATGGAGGCGTGATATGTATGTCGCGGTAAAGGGCGGCGAAGCGGCCATTGCCAACGCCCACGCCCTGCTCGCCGACCGCCGGCGCGGCGACCGCTCGGTGCCGGCGCTTCGCCTCGACCAGATCGTCGAGCAACTTGCGCTCGGCGTCGACCGGGTGATGAGCGAAGGCTCGCTCTACGACAGGGAATTGGCGGCGCTCGCCATCGTCCAGGCGCGCGGCGACATGATCGAGGCGATCTTCCTGGTTCGCGCCTATCGCACGACGCTGCCACGCTTCGGCTACACCAAGGCGATCGACACCGGCGCGATGCTGGTCGAGCGGCGTGTGTCGGCGACCTACAAGGATCTTCCCGGCGGCCAGCTTCTCGGCCCGACCTTCGACTACACCCACCGGCTGCTCGATCCCGAGCTTGCCGCGGGCCGCGACGTCGCCGAGCCGCAGCAGCGTGCCAGCGAGGCGGAAGCCATGCCCCGTGTCTCCGCCATCCTCGCCCGCGAAGGCCTGATCGAGCCCGACGGCGACATGCCGCAGGACCATGTCCCCGGCGACATCACCCGCGAGCCGCTGGAATTCCCGATGGCGCGCGACATCCGCCTGCAGGCGCTGTCACGCGGCGACGAGGGTTTTCTCCTCGCACTCGGCTATTCCACCCAGCGCGGCTATGCCCGCAACCACCCCTTCGTCGGCGAGGTTCGCATCGGTGAGGTCGAGTTGGAACTCGATGTCGCGGAGCTGCCCTTCGCGGTACCGCTCGGCTCCGTTCGCGTCACCGAGTGCCAGATGGTCAACCAGTTCAAGGGCTCGGCCAAGGCGCCCCCGCAATTCACCCGCGGCTACGGCCTCGTCTTCGGCCAGAGCGAGCGCAAGGCGATGGCCATGGCGCTGTGCGACCGGGCGTTACGCGCTTCGGAATTCGGCGAAGATGTCGTCGCCGCGGCCCAGGACGAGGAGTTCGTCATCTCGCATTCCGACAATGTCCAGGCGACCGGCTTCGTCGAGCATCTGAAGCTGCCGCACTATGTCGACTTCCAGGCCGAGCTCGACCTCGTGCGCCGCATGCGCGCCGAGCATGATGCTCGCGAAAACGCCGGCAAAGCCGAGGAGAAAAGGGAGGCAGCGGAATGACCGCACAACCGACCGACATCGCCACCTACAACTTCGCCTATCTCGATGAGCAGACCAAGCGGATGATCCGCCGGGCGATCCTCAAGGGCATCGCCATTCCCGGCTATCAGGTGCCGTTCGCCTCGCGCGAAATGCCGATGCCCTATGGCTGGGGCACCGGCGGCGTCCAGGTCACCGCTTCGATCATCGGCCCGGACGATGTGCTGAAGGTCATCGACCAGGGCGCCGACGACACCACTAATGCCGTTTCGATCCGCGCCTTCTTCAAGAAGGTCGCCAATGTCGCTGTCACCACCGAGACGGCGAAGGCGACCATCATCCAGACCCGCCACCGCATCCCAGAACATCCGCTGACATCGGGCCAGGTGCTGGTCTATCAGGTGCCGATCCCCGAGCCGCTGCGCTTCCTCGAGCCGCGCGAGACCGAAACGCGCAAGATGCATGCGCTGGAGGAATACGGCCTCATGCATGTGAAGCTCTACGAGGACATTGCCAGGCACGGTCGCATCGCCACCACCTACGCCTATCCGGTCAAAGTCGAGGGCCGCTATGTGATGGACCCTTCGCCAACACCGAAATTCGACAATCCGAAGATGCATCGTTCGCCGGCTTTGCAGCTATTTGGCGCCGGCCGCGAAAAGCGCATCTATGCGCTGCCGCCTTTCACCGATGTGGTCAGCCTCGACTTCGAGGACCATCCGTTCGAGGTGCAGACCTTCGACCAGCCCTGCGCGTTGTGCGCGGCTGAGAACGTCTATCTCGACGAGGTCATCCTCGACGATCATGGCGGCCACATGTTCGTGTGCTCCGACACCGATCATTGCGAGAAGCGGCGCGAACAAGGCCATCGCGGCCGCCTTGCGCCTGAAACCCCTCTTGCCCTGGAAAAAACGGAGCCGGCGCAATGACCGACGAGCCGCTGCTGCGCGTTTCAGCGCTCTCCAAATTCTATGGCTCGCGCGTCGGCTGCGAGAACGTCACCTTCGGCCTGTGGCCGGGCGAGGTGCTGGCGGTGGTCGGCGAATCCGGTTCCGGCAAGACGACGCTGCTCAACTGCCTGTCGACCCGGCTGCTGCCGAGTTCCGGCGCCGCCAGCTACCGCATGCGCGACGGCCAGTTTCGCGAGCTCTACCGGATGAGCGAGGCCGAGCGCCGCTTCCTGATGCGCACCGACTGGGGCTTCGTCCACCAGAACCCCGCCGACGGACTGCGCATGACGGTGTCCGCCGGCGCCAATGTCGGCGAGCGGCTGATGGCGGTCGGCGACCGTCACTATGGAAAAATCCGCGCCACCGCCGTCGACTGGCTGTCGCGCGTCGAGATTGACGAAGACCGCATCGACGACGAGCCGCGCGCCTTTTCCGGCGGGATGCGCCAGCGCCTGCAGATCGCGCGCAACCTCGTCACCGGGCCGCGGCTGGTGTTCATGGACGAGCCGACCGGCGGCCTGGACGTATCGGTGCAGGCGCGCCTGCTCGATTTGTTGCGCGGCCTGGTTACCGATCTCGGCCTCGCGGCCGTCGTCGTCACCCACGACCTCGCGGTGGCGCGGCTTTTGTCGCAACGCATGATGGTGATGAAGGATGGCCGCGTCGTCGAAAGCGGCCTCACCGACCGCGTGCTCGACGATCCGCGCGCGCCTTATACGCAATTGCTGGTTTCCTCGATTTTGCAGGTTTGACGATGGCGCCAAGTCACCCCCCTCTGGCCTGCCGGCCATCTCCCCCTCAAGGGGGGAGATTAGCAGCTTTCATGCCTCGCCCCTTCTGCAACGCAGGAGAATGGCGAAACCGAATACGACAGCCGATCTCCCCCCTTGAGGGGGAGATGGCCGGCAGGCCAGAGGGGGGTGCTGTCCCGCCAACGAACGACGATTGGAGCACCTTCTGATGGCAACCCCTGTCGTCGTCTCCGATGTCGCCAAGAGCTTCACCATGCATCTGCGCGACGGCATCAAACTGCCTGTCGTCGCCGGCGTCTCGTTCTCGATCAGGAGCGGTGAATGTGCAGTGCTCGGCGGCCCCTCTGGCGCCGGCAAGAGCTCGATCCTGAAGATGCTCTACGGCAACTACGCCGTCGACGCAGGCCAGATCATCGTCCAGCACGAGGATGGGCTCATCGATCTCGCAACGGCCAGCCCGCGCACCGTGCTTGCCGTGCGCCGGCTCACGATCGGCTATGTCAGCCAGTTCCTGCGCACCGTGCCGCGCGTCTCCGCTCTCGATGTCGTCGCCGAACCGCTGGTCGAGCGCGGCGCGGACCGTGAGGTTGCGCGCAACAAGGCGCGCGCCTTGCTGGCGCAGCTCAACTTGCCGGAAAAACTCTGGATGCTGCCGCCGGCGACGTTTTCCGGCGGCGAACAGCAGCGCGTCAACATCGCGCGCGGCTTCATCACCGAGCACCCGATCCTGCTACTCGACGAGCCGACCGCCTCGCTCGATGCCAGGAACCGCGATGTGGTGATTGCGCTGATCGCGGCCAAGAAGGCAACCGGCGTCGCCCTGCTTGGCATCTTCCACGACCACGACGTGCGCGAGGCGGTCGCCGACCGCGTCATCGACGTGACCGCCTTTGCCGCCGGGAAAATCGCCGCATGACCAGAAAGCTGTCGGAAACACCGCTGGTCCACGACACGGCGGAAGTCGAGAACTCGACGCTCGGCCGCTGGACCGAGATCGCCGACCGCTGCCGGGTTTCGGAGAGCACAATTGGCGACTATTCCTACATGATGCAGGACTGCGGTGTCTGGTGCGCGACGATCGGTAAGTTCGCCAACATCGCCGCCAGCGTCCGCATTAACGCCACCAATCACCCGACCTGGCGGCCGACGCTGCACCATTTCACTTATCGCGCCTCGGACTATTGGGACGACGCCGAACACGAGAGCGAATTCTTCGCTCAGCGTCGCGCCAAGCGCGTCACCATCGGCCATGACACCTGGCTTGGCCACGGCTCGACCATCCTGCCCGGCGTAACCGTCGGCGATGGCGCGGCGGTCGGCGCCGGCGCCGTGGTGTCGAAGGACGTTGCGCCCTACACCATCGTCGGCGGTGTGCCGGCGAAACCGATCCGCGAACGCTTCGACCGCCGCACGGCGGAACGTTATCAGGCGCTCGCCTGGTGGGATTGGGACCATATCAGGCTGCGCGCCGCGCTCGACGATTTTCGCGCGCTTTCGGCGGAAGCGTTTCTGGAGAAGTACGGTGAGTAGTGAGTAGTGAGTAGTGAGTAGTGAGTAGGAGATAGGAAGTCGCGGATTGGACGAAGGTCTCTCTTTTCACTACTCACTACTCACTACTCACTACTCACTACTCACTACTCACTCCCAACACACTACTCACTCCCACCACCACACCATTCATATCCCTGACACATGACTCGGACAAAGGCGGTCTTTCCCTGGAGATCGCCATGCCCATCAAACCTTCGCTCGCCGGATTCTTTGCCGGCTCGAACCCGAACCCTCCCGTGCATCTCGGCACGCGCTACGACACGTCAGGCAATTTCCTGACCGAGCCCGGCAACACGGTCGTCTGCCATCTCGTCAGCGGCTCAGCTTCCGAAACGGCGGTCATCGAAGTGCGTGAGCGGATGCGCGTTATGCCCGATGCCGACAGGCTGGCCTTCACGCCGATCTCCAGCCTGCATATGACGCTGTTCCAGGGCATCATCGAATATCGCCGCCGGCTTCCCTACTGGCCTGAGGATGTGCCCCTCGACACAAGCATCGACGACATGACCCGGCTCTATCTGGAGCGCCTGAATGGCGTCGGGGACCATGGCGCGTTTAAAGTCAGGGTTGTCGATGTCGTGCCGACCGGGCTTACCGTTACCGGCGTGTCGGACCAGGACGAGCGCATCATGCGCGCGTGGCGCGATGCCCTGTCGGTGCCGTTCGGATACCGGCATCCCGATCACGACAGCTATACTTTCCACATAACTTTCGCCTACCAGATCCGGCGCCTCGACGACGAAAGGGCCTCGCAATGGCAACAGCTATTCGATGACTGCCTCTCGCTGCTCGCCCTTCAGGCTCCGGTGATCGAGCTGCGGCCTCCGGCATTTTGCAGCTTCAAGGACATGAAGCATTTCGAGGAGCTTCTTGTCCTGGGCTGACGGCGCGACGTCTCTGCCTGTGGGCAGTAACAAAACTGACATCAATCCGACACCGCAGGTTCATGCGGCTGCGCTAGCGAAGGTTAACAGACCTTCGAAACGCGACTGGACTGGAACTTGCCTATGTCAGCAACCTCAGCCACGCTTGAAATCCGCGGCGTCACCCGCCGGTTTGGCAAGAACACCGCCGTCAGCAATGTCGATATCTCGATCCCGCATGGTCAGATGGTCGGCATCATCGGCCGTTCCGGTGCCGGCAAGTCGACCCTTTTGCGCATGATCAACCGCCTCATCGATCCCAGCCAAGGGTCGATTTTCTTTGACGGCGCCGAAGTCTCCAGCCTGCGCGGCTCGCTGCTCAGGCGCTGGCAGCGCGACTGCGCCATGATCTTCCAGCAGTTCAACCTGGTGCCGCGTCTCGACGTGCTGACCAACGTCTTGCTCGGCCGGCTCAATCACCGCTCGACCGTTGTCAATCTGCTCGGTGTCTTTTCTCGCGAGGAACGGGCCGAGGCGATCGCGGCGCTCGAGCGTCTCGACATTGCCCGCACGGCGCTGCAGCCGGCCGGCACCTTGTCCGGCGGCCAGCAGCAGCGCGTTGCGATTGCCCGTGCCATGATGCAGCAGCCGAAGGTGATCCTTGCTGACGAGCCGATCGCCTCGCTCGACCCGCTCAACGCCAAGGTGGTTATGGATTCGCTGCAGGACATCAATCTGCGCGAGGGCATCACCGTCGTCACCAATCTGCACACGCTGGATACCGCGCGCACCTATTGCAACCGCATCATCGGCATGGCCGCCGGCAAGGTCGTGTTCGACGGCCCACCCGAAGACCTCAACCGCGAGGCCGTGCGCCTGGTCTATGGTGCCGATAGCAATGGTGGCGAAATCTCCGAGGCCATCACCTCGACCAGCGTCACCATCAAGCAAAAAATCGCCGCATCCGCCGGACCGCTCGAGCCCGCATTTCCGGGCTACTAGTTCCATGATCCCGACAAGTGGATACCGGTATCCGGAAACGATCATGGACAAGCAAAAGAGCGCCTGGATCGCCGGCCCGCGTCAAGGGCGCTGTCAAAATTCGAACGCTACCGGCGCGATGCCGGAACCAACAGGAGAGACGCGACATGTTTAGAAAGATGCTTTTCGGTGCTGTTTCCATCGTCGCCATGGCGATGGGCGCGGTTCAGGCACAGGACCTGAAGGAATTCCGCGTCGGCATTTTGGGCGGCGAGAACGAAGCCGACCGTCTGCGCAACTACCAGTGCTTCGCCGACCACATCAAGGAAGTCCTCGGTGTCGAGAAAGTCTCGCTGTTCCCGGCCGCCGACTACGACGGCGTCATCCAGGGCCTGCTCGGCGGCACGCTTGACTATGCCGAGCTCGGCGCTTCCGCCTATGCCAAGATCTATCTCGAAAACAAGGACGCGGTTGAGCCTATCCTGACGACGGTCCAGACCGACGGTTCGACCGGCTATCATTCGGTCATGGTCGCCCGTGCCGATTCCGGCATCAAGACGCTCGCCGACATGAAGGGCAAGAAACTCGGTTTCGCCGATCCCGATTCGACTTCGGGTTACCTGATCCCGGTCACTTCACTGCCCAAGGACATCGGCATGGATGTGAAGAGCTACTTCGCGTCGACCGGTTTTGGTGGCGGCCATGAACAGCTCGTCCTCGAGGTCCTGAAGGGCACCTTCGATGCCGGCACCACCTGGGCCTCCGGCGTCGGCGACTTCAAGGACGGCTACAGCTCGGGCAATCTGCGCAAGATGGTCGACAAGGGCGTCCTCAAGATGGACGATCTTGTCGAATTGTGGCAGTCGCCGATGATCCCGAACGGCCCGCTGGTGCTGCGTGCGTCGATCGATGCCGGCGCCAAACAGAAGGTCACCGATTTCCTGACCAAGCTTCCGGAAACCGATCCAGCCTGTTTCTCGGCGATACAGGGCGGCGACTTCAAGGGCTATTCGCCGGTCACCCCGGAATTCTATCAGGCAATCATCGACGCCCGTAAGGCGAAGATCGGCTCGTAAGTAAACTGCCACAACGCCGCCGGGGCCATGTGCCGCCGGCGGCGTTGCCGCATCATGGGCCAGGGATCGATAAATGAGTGCGACCGACGTTTATCGTGCGCCTGCGCTTTCACCGGAGGGAGCCACTGTCGAGCGGCACTGGCGTGACCTCGCCGCCCGCCGGCGCCTTTACACGATCGGAGGCCTGGTTTTCCTGTTTCTCGCGCTCTCTGGCTCGCTCTGGTTCGCCAACGAAACCAACGCCGGAAAGTTCTTCGACCGCCTTCCATATATCGCCGACTTTTTCACGGAATTGAAGCCGCGCGACTGGTTCGATCCGGTGCGCGCGCTGTTCGACCTGCCGTCCCCCTACGACGATGGCAGCCTCAAGTTCGACTACCCAGAAGGCCGGGTCTATCTGACCCAAAGCATCTACGTTCCGGAATATTTCTACCGGATGATCGAGACGCTGAACATCGCCCTGTTTTCGACGCTGGTGGGCTCCACATTCGGTTTCCTGCTCTGCTTCCTGGCTGCGGGCAATATCACGGCCAGCCGCTGGCTCCGTTTCACCACGCGCCGCTTCCTTGAGATCGTCCGCGCCTTTCCGGAAATCGTCATCGCCGGCTTCTTTCTGGCGGTCTTTTCGCTAGGACCCATTCCGGCGATCCTCGCGGTTAGCATCCACACCGTCGGTGCGCTCGGAAAAATGTTCTTCGAAGTGGTCGAGAATGCCGACATGAAGCCTGAAGAAGGTTTGCGAGCCGTTGGCGCCAACTGGGTCGAACGCGTGTGGTTCGGCATTGTGCCCCAGGTTCTGCCCAACTTCATGAGCTATTTCCTGCTCCGCTTCGAGATCAATGTGCGCGCTTCGACCATTCTCGGCGCCGTCGGCGCCGGCGGCATCGGCGAATCCCTGCGTCTTTCGATCAGCCGGGGCCATGAGGCCAAGACCATCGCCATCGTCTTCCTGCTGTTCTGCACGATTGTCGGCGTCGATCAGTTTTCGGCGTGGCTGAGACATCGTCTTGTCGGCCGGCAAGCGTTCGCATACGGGCGCGGAGAGTAATGCGATGAACGCCGACGCCATCAACGACATCGCCACTCGCCATCCGGACGCGTTCCGGCTACCCCTATGGAAGCGCTATGCCGCCCCGCTCGGTATCGTTCTCTGCATCCTCTACACATTCTATTGCGCCTGGTTCTTCTCGGTCGTTACCGTTCTCGAAAAAGCGAACTGGAACCTTGCCGGCGCGTATCTCGCCGACTGGGTGTCTTACGAAATCCGGCCTGACATCGAATTCAAAGACAACCATCTGACGATCGACTACTCCCGCTTTTCCAAGCTGGGATCCAATCCAAATCCCGACTGGGTGGCCAAGCAGATGGCGGTGATCGAGCGGCGGGTCGACGCCGCACCTGCACCGGCGGCCGCGACGAACAAGTCGTCGCAGGAATCGTTTATGGCGCCTGGTGCGCCAACTGCCGAGAACCCGGCCGCCCCGTCAAACCAATCCGCTCCGGCTGTGCCTGAAACGGTGCGCGAAAACGCAGTTGTGGCGGCGACTGTCACTCTTGGCAGTGGTCAGATCGCCATCACGCCAAACCTTGTCACCGTGACGCGCGGCGGCGAAAGCGTCATTTTCGACATTGCCAAGGACAGCTCTGTGACGCCGCGCACACCGCTGCCTGACTGGATCGAGCAGCGCAGGCCAGGCTCGACAGCCTATGTCTCGTTCGGATTTCTCGGTCGCGCTGAAGTCCAAAACGACGAAGTCGTTGCCTGGAGGCGTTTCTTCGGCTGGGCCAATTTCGTGTTCGACACGAACTCGCCATTCTGGGGAAAGCCGTTCGGCGAGGTCGCTTCACTGATTATCTCCGGAGCACGCATCGATCCGTCGCGATCAAACGCGGCGCTCGCCTGGGACAACATCCTCAACAACGCCGAGTGGCAGCACGGCGACGTCTGGCTGAAGCTTTTGCAGACCATCGTCATGGCTTTCGTCGGCACGGTGCTGGCATCGATCGTCGCCTTTCCGCTCGCCTTCCTGGCTGCGCGCAACGTCACGCCGAGCCGGATTGCCAACCAGGCAACAAAACGCTTCTTCGATTTCCTGCGCTCGGTCGACATGCTGATCTGGGCGCTGTTCTTCACGCGTGGCTTCGGTCCGGGGCCGCTGGCCGGCATGTCGGCGATCTTCTTCACCGACACCGGAACCCTGGGCAAGCTCTATTCCGAGGCGCTGGAAAACATCGACGACAAGCAGCGCGAGGGCATCCGCTCGGTTGGCGCCACGCCGGCAATGGTGCAGCGCTATGGCGTGCTGCCCCAGGTTCTGCCGGTATTCCTTAGCCAATCCCTCTATTTCTGGGAATCGAACACCCGGTCAGCGACGATCATAGGCGCTGTCGGCGCCGGCGGCATCGGCCTGAAATTGTGGGAGGCCATGCGCACCAACACCAATTGGGCCAATGTTTTCTATATGGTTCTGTTGATCCTGGTTGTCGTCTTTATCTTCGACAACATTTCCAGTTTTCTCCGCCGCAAACTGATGGGATCGGTCGGAAACGGCAACAAGGAGCGGCGCGAGCGAGCGCCCGCCGGCCTGCCGCCGGCAGCTCGGGTCGCCTGAGAGGAAGGCTTAGCTGCGTCCTAAGCACCAGCCCTCTTCCAGCCGCTCTTGATGTGCTTGTAGCCGTCGCGATAGACGGCTTCCGGACTTTCCGAAAAGTCGCGCCAGACCTTGGTTGCCGCCGCCAAATCCTTCAGCGAGCGGCCGAAGGCCTCGATCGTCAGCCAGTCGTCATAGCCGCTCTTGCGGATGGCCGAAAACGTCTCCTTCCACGGAATGTGGCCGCGCCCAGGCACGCCGCGATCGTTCTCCGAAATATGGATATGGACGATATTCCTGCGGTTGCGCGTATAGGCGCCGATCGGGTCGGCTTCCTCGATATTGGCGTGGAAGGTGTCGTACATCGCCTTGATGTGCGGCCGGTCGATTGCGTCGACATGCTCCGACAAATCGTCCATGGTGTTGAGCAGATAGCATTCAAAGCGGTTGAGCGCCTCCAGCCCGATTGTGACGTTCTTCTTGCCGGCGTGGTCGCCGATGGCGCGTTGCGAGGCGACCGAGCGCTTCTTCTCCGCCGCCGTCGGCCCGCTGCCGGAAAATGCGCCGAGTGTCGAATGCAGCGGGCCGCTCAACGTTTTGGCGCCGAGCGCAGCTGAGCAGTCGATCGCCCATCTCATATAATCGATGCCGACCTTGCGCGTTCCGCCATCGGCCGAGATCAGATTCATCGCCGGATCGCCCATTGCCGAAACCGCGGTGCGCTCCAGTCCGATGCGGTCGAGCAGTTCGCCAAGTTTTGTGTAGTCGTCGGGCGTGCCGGAAAAGACCGGAATCTCGACGCCATCAAAGCCGGTCGCCTTGATATCTCTGAGCAATGACTCGTGTTTCTTCGATACGGCCGTCGTCCACAAAAACATGCACATGCCGATTTTCATCGACGCTCCCTCCCCTTTGACAGCCGGCTGGCTCCTCCGCCGACTTCGCCACAAGCCCCCTCATCCGGCCGCTTCGCGGCCACCTTCTCCCCGCTGGGGAGAAGAGGCAGACGCCAGCGCCGGCGATCTCCTCTCCCCTCGGGGAGAGGTCGGATTGCCCCGAATTGCCCTTGCAATTCGGCTGGCAATCCGGGTGAGGGGGCTTCCCGTTAACCGGGCGCAGCGATTAAAGCTTCGTCCAGGCTCCATTCTTCTTCGACGACTTCACGCAGGCCTCGATAAAGGCCATGCCTTCGACGCCATCCTGGATGGTCGGGAAGACGACATCCTTAGCCGGCTTACCGCCCTTGCGGCGCGCCGCGCGGATGGCGCGGGCCGCCTCCTGGTAGATGTTGGCGAAACCTTCGAGATAGCCTTCCGGATGGCCTGACGGAACCCGGCTGACGCGCCCGGCGACGGGCAGCGCGCCAGCGCCATTGCGGGTGATCAACTGCTTCGGCTGGCCGAACGGCGTGTACCAGAGATAATTCGGATCGGCCTGCACCCATTCAAGCCCGCCCTTCGACCCACAGATGCGCAGCTTCAGCCCGTTCTCGTGGCCGGGCGCCACCTGGCTCGCCCAGATCATGCCCTTGGCCGGGTGCGACTTGCCGACCGGTTTGAAGCGCAGCATCACGTTGACATTGTCATCGAGCTGCCGCCCCGGCACGAAGGCATCGAGATCTGCCGATAGCGAATCGAGCTCCAGCCCGCAGACGAAGCGCGCGAGATTGTAGGCATGCGTGCCGATGTCGCCCAGCGCACCGCCAGCGCCGGCCTGCTTGGGGTCGGAGCGCCAGGACGCCTGCTTCTGGCCGGTGGCGGCGAGGTCTTCGGTCAGCCAGTCTTGCGGATATTCCGACTGCACGATCCGGATGTCGCCGAGCTGCCCCTTGGCCACCATCTCGCGCGCCTGCCGTATCATCGGATAGGCGGTGTAGTTGTGGGTGAGCACAAAGACCTTGCCGGTCTTTTCAACCAGTGCCGCCAGCTTCTTCGCTTCCGCCAACGTCGTCGCCAGCGGCTTGTCGCAAATGACGTGAATGCCGGCTTCGAGAAATGCCTTCGCCGCCGGCACATGCACATTGTTGGGCGTGACGATGGCTACCGCTTCGATGCCGTCCGGTCGCTTGGCCTCGGCCTTGGCCATCTCAGCGAAAGAGCCGTAGCTGCGCGTGGGATCGAGCCCGAGTTCCGCGGCCGACGCTTTCGCACGCGCCGGATCCGACGATAGGGCACCTGCCACCAGCATGAACTCATTGTCCATGCGCGCCGCGATCCGGTGCACGGCACCGATGAAGGCGCCTTGCCCGCCGCCGACCATGCCGTAGCGGATCGGGCCGCCTCCCGTTTCCGACTTCGATGCGCCGACCATGATTTTCTCCCTCGTCGTTGCTTACCTCCCCCTTGAGGGGAGGTCGATCCGCGCAGCGGATCGGGTGGGGTCGCCGGGCGTGGAACTCGGCATGGACCGACCCCACCCGGCCCTTCGGGCCACCCTCCCCTCGAGGGGGAGGGACAGCGGCGTTAAATTCCCATCATGGCGCGCAGCATCTTTTTGTCGGTCGCGCCGCCGGCGAAGTCGTCGAAGGCCTTTTCCGTCACCCGGATGATGTGGTGCTCGATGAAGGGCGCGCCTTCGGCCGCGCCGTCCTCCGGATGCTTCAGGCAGCACTCCCATTCCAGCACCGCCCATGAATCATAGTCATATTGAGCAAGCTTGGAGAAGATGCCGCCGAAATCCACCTGCCCGTCGCCGAGCGAGCGGAAACGCCCGGCCCGGTTTGTCCAGCTCTGATAGCCGGAGTAGACGCCTTGCCGGCCGGTCGGATTGAACTCGGCATCCTTGACGTGGAACGCCTTGATCCGCTCGTGATAGATGTCGATGAATTCGAGGTAGTCGAGCTGCTGCAGCAGGAAATGCGACGGGTCGTAATTGATGTTGCAGCGCTTGTGGCCGCCCACCGCGTCGAGGAACATCTCGAAGGTCGCGCCGTCGAACACGTCTTCGCCCGGATGGATCTCGTAGCCAAGGTCGACGCCATTGTCCTCATAGACATCGAGGATCGGCTTCCAGCGTTTGCCGAGTTCAGAAAATGCTTCCTCGATCAATCCCGCCGGCCGTTGCGGCCACGGATAAAGGTAGGGGAAGGCCAACGCTCCGCAAAAGGATACCGACGCCTTGAGCCCAAGATTTTTCGAAGCCTTGGCGCCGAATTTCATCTGTTCGACCGCCCACTGCTGCCTGGCCTTCGGATTGTTGTGAACCGCAGGCGGCGCGAAGCCGTCGAACTGCGCGTCGTAAGCCGGATGCACCGCCACCAACTGCCCCTGCAGATGCGTCGACAGCTCGGTGATCTCGACGCCGGCCTCGGTGCAGATGCCCTTTACCTCGTCGCAATAGGCCTGAGAAGACGCCGCTTTCTCGAGGTCGAACAGCCGGCTGTCCCAGGTCGGGATCTGCACGCCCTTGTAGCCCAGGCCGGCCGCCCATCTGGTGATCGACGGCAGCGAGTTGAACGGCGCGGCATCGCCCGCGAACTGCGCCAGAAACAGCCCAGGCCCCTTCATCGTCGACGGCATCGGCATCCTCCCTAATTTTTCCACGACCAAGCATAGCGCCGATTGAAAGCAGGGCCAGCCTCTTTGGTCTTTTCGCACAGTGCGTTACGCACCGCTATTCTGGTATTACCAAACATCGAAATCTCGTCAAGCCACCTTGCTTGCCATCCGAAGCCTGCAACTATACCGAGTTTCGCGACATATTGCAATGTAATCAATGAGGTAAGCCAGGCATCAGAGCGGTAATCCTGCGCTTCTTGCCGTTCAGATCAAATTGCTGTAGACCTCGCTTCAGGCCCAATTGGTCGAACCAGTTTACGAAGAACGCTGGAGCGCCTTGGGGAGGAATCGTGCTGCGCGCTCCGATGGGTGCGTTGCAGGCGAGCTGTTACAGGCGAATTCTGGGAAGGACAGACCATGCATCTTTCGACGCACAACTGGATGCGGGCCGAACCGTTGGAGACGACGCTCAAACGCATCAAGAAATTCGGCTACGAGTCGATCGAGATTTCCGGCGAGCCCGCGCAATACAAGACCAATGAGACGCGCGCGCTCCTGAAGGAGCACGGCATCCGCTGCTGGGGGGCGGTGACGCTGATGCTGGGTGAGCGCAACCTTGCCGCCAAGGACCAGGGCCAGCGCGAGCGCTCGGTGCAGTACGTCAAGGACGTGCTGACCATGGTCAGCGAGCTCAATGGCGAGATCATCACGCTCGTTCCCGCGACCGTCGGCAAGGTGGTGCCGGACGGCACCGAAGAAGAAGAATGGAAATGGGTGGTCGACGCCACCAGGGAGTGCTTCACCCATGCCAAGAAGGTCGGCGTCAAGATCGCGGTCGAGCCGCTCAACCGCTTCGAGACCTATCTGTTCAACCGTGGCGCCCAGGCGCTGGCGCTGGCCGATGCGGTCAGCCCCGAATGCGGTGTCTGCCTCGACGCCTACCACATCCACATGGAAGAATTTAACGTCTATGACGCCATCCGGCAGGTCGGCAAGCGGCTGTTCGACTTCCATGTCGCCGACAACAACCGCTTCGCCGCGGGGCTCGGACAGATCGACTGGCCGAAGATCGTCGGCACGCTGAAGGAGGTCGGCTACGACGGCGCGCTGACCAATGAGTTCGTCGCCCCTGTCGACCGCACGCCGGCCGCTCCCTATCCCGACATGGTCGAGCGCAATCCAGTCGACATCTCGCCGGAGCAGCTGAAGTTCATCCAAGACCACGGTTCCAGCGTGCTCACGGAGAAATTCTACACCGACCAGATGCGCATCAATGCTGAAACGCTGCTGCCGCTGATCAAGTAGTCGGTCCGTTTGGGAATGAGCCTTCCGCCCTGACCGGCGGCAGGGCCGGGGATGAACATGCGCATCAAGACGGTCCAAGCCTGGTGGGTCCGCATACCGATCGAAGCCGCGAAGCAGCATCGCAGCGACTTCGGTCAGGTGACGACGTTCGACGCCGCCATCCTGCGCATCGAGACCGACGATGGGCTGGTCGGTTGGGGTGAAGGCAAGAATGCCGCCGGCAGCACCGGCAGCTATGGCGCCCTCGTCCACATGCTGAACCACGAGGTCGGCCCGCAGCTGATTGGCTGCGATCCGGCTGACATCGGGGTGATCTGGGAGATGCTCTACAATGGCGTGCGCCACGACAGCGCCGCGCAAAACGGCCACGCCATGCCGCAACTGGCGCGGCGCGGCATCAGTGTCGCGGCGATCAGTGCCGTCGACATCGCATTGTGGGATATTCTGGGCAAGTCGCTGGGGGTGCCGGTCTGGCGGCTGCTCGGCGGCCGCAAGCTCGAACGCATGCCGGCTTATGCTTCCGGTGGCTGGGCGTCCACCGAGGCGATCGGCGACCAGTTGAAATCCTATATCGCCAAGGGTGGCTTCAAGGCGCTGAAGATGCGGATCGGCGCGATGGACGGCACCCCGCACAATTCCGCCGCCCGCGTCCGCGCCGCCAGACAGGCGCTCGGCCCCGAAGTCGACCTGATGGTCGATGCGCATGGCACCTACACTGTGGCGGAGGCCAAGCGCTTCATCCATCTTGCCGGCGATCTCGATCTGGCCTGGTTCGAAGAGCCGGTCATCGCCGACGATAAGCCTGGGATGGCCGAAGTGCGGGCGTCCGGCTCCATCCCGATCGCCGCCGGCGAAAGCGAGGCGACGCGCTACGCGTTCCGCGACCTCGCCATGCTCAAAGCGGCCGATATTTTCCAGCCGGATCCCGCCTTCTGCGGCGGCATCAGCGAGGCGATGAAGATCGGCACCATCGCCAGCGCCTTCAATTTGCGCTTCGCGCCGCATCTGTGGGCCGGCGCCCCTTGCTTCTTTGCCGGGCTGCATGTCTGCGCTGCCTCGCCGGCTAGCTTTACCGTCGAATATTCGCTCGGCGCCAACCCGATGATCCACGATCTTATCGAAGAGACTGTCGAAGCAAAGGACGGTATGATAGCGATCCCCGAGAAGCCCGGACTGGGATTCACCCTTTCGGAACGGTTCCTGGAGGCGCACGCGCTACGCGGCTGATCATGAAAGAAAAGAACCTCCTCGCGGAACTCGCCGCCTATCTGTTCTCCCATTCCGACAAGGCGACGGGCCGAACGCCGTCTGAGCGTGAACTGGCGGAGCATTTCGCCGTCAGCCGTGGCCAGATCCGCGAGGCGCTGGCCATCCTCGAAGCCATGCGCATCGTCGAGCGCCGGGCCAAATCCGGCATCTATATCGACACCAAGCAGCCCAGCGTTGAGGCGATGGCACTGTTTGCGCGGGCCGGCCTGCCGCTCGACCCGATTATGATCTACGAGACGGTCGAGTTGCGCAAGATCCACGAAATCAAGGCCGCTGAGCTTGCCTGCTCGCGTGCCACCGAGGAAAATTTCGAGCGGCTGCGCGAAATCCTGAAGGCTTCGGAGGATCGCATTGCTGCGGGCGAAGGCCTCGCCAAGGAGGACCGCGAGTTTCACCTTGAGATCGTGCGAGCAACCAAGAACAGCGTTTTTCACAACATATGCAGCGTCTACTACATGATGGGCGAGCAACGCCTGCCGATCTATTTCAACGATCCCGAACGCAGCGTGCGCTCGCATGCGGAGCACATCCAGATCTATGAGGCGCTGCTGCGCCGCGACGGCAACCTCGCCCAGGCGCTGATGAGCGCCCATTTGCAAGGCGCGGAGAGCTACTGGAAAGGCCTGATCGAAGGCCGCGAAGAAACTCAAAGCCCAGCGCTCGAACAGGTCTGACATGCCTAGAATCCTGTCGACGCACACGCTGCACCCGCGCGCCTCCGCCATGCTGACCGGTGCCGGTGAACTCGTCGTCGCCTCCGCCCTCGATGCGCACACGCTGGCGACTGAGGCGAGGAACGCCGATATCATCATCGTTCGCGCGCCGCTGCCATCAGCGCTTTTCGAGGGCGCGACGAAGCTCCGGGCCGCAATCCGCCACGGTGCCGGGCTCGACATGGTCCCCATGGAAGCGGCCACCGCAGCCGGCGTGCTGGTCGCAAACGTGCCCGCGGTCAATGCACGGTCGGTCGCCGAATACGTGATGTTCGCGGCCCTAGCGCTGCTTCGGCGTTTCCGCCTGGTGGATCGCGACTTGCGGGCGAAGGGCTGGCTGGCCGGCCGCGACCACACCACTCTCGCCAGCGAGCTCGCCGGCAAGACGATCGGCATTGTCGGCTTCGGCGCCATCGGACAGGCAGTAGGCCATATCGCGGCACATGGTTTCGACCTGGACGTGGTGGCGACGACGCGCAGCATGGGGCCGGCGCTGGACAGGGTCGGCTTCCTGTCGATCGACGCGCTGGTCGAGCAGAGCGACATCATCGTTCTGTGCTGCCCGCTGACACCGGAGACGCGCGGCCTGATCAACCGCGAGCGCATCGGTCGAATGAAGCCGCATGCGCTGCTGATCAATATTTCGCGCGGACCGGTGATCGACGACGACGCGCTGATCGAAGCGCTGCAAAAGGGCCGTATCGGCGGTGCTGCGCTCGATGTCTTTGCGACGCAGCCGCTGCCTTCCAATCATCCCTATTTCGGCTTCGACAATGTCATCGTCACCCCGCATATGGCAGGGCTCACCGAGCAGTCGATGATGCGCATGGGCGTCGGGTCGGCTGATGAAACCTTGCTGGTGCTGGCCAACAAATTGCCGGTCAACCTGCGCAATCCCGAAGTGGTCGAGCACTACCGGCGGCGGTTTCCGGCCGACGCGTAGCGTCACCGCCGTTTCGCCCTATTTCTCCACGACGCTGGACCCATGCTCGTTGTTCGCCGCATGGCGCTGCTTGCTGCCATCTTTTCGATCTGCGTCCTGCCCTCGCTCGCTGTGGCGGAGAGCAGTTATGTCTATTGCGACAACGGCTTGCGCTGCGTGATGGCGCCCTGTCCATCGAACAGCGCGCTCGATCTTGCCACCGGCAAAATCATCAAGGGCGTGTCGATCGACATCGATGAATTGCCGCGGGAGGACAAGGCGCTCGATCTCTCGGACAAGCTCTACGCCGGCAAGGTCGTGGTTTTCGGCTCGATCGAGAACCGGACCCAGACCTTCAACGGCAAGCGATACACTCTGCCATGGCTGGTCGCGACCGGTATCGAACGCGCCTCCAGGGACAGCGAACGCGGCCACTGTTCGTCGCATTGACGTTCACGTCTTCAGTGGCCAAGCAGTGCCTCGACCCCCGCAGCGATGCGCAGGAGACGGTGGTCGTGGCCGTTGCGCGCCACCAGCATCAGCCCGGCCGGGCGCGCCATTCCCGGCATCGGCAGCGAGATCGCGCAGAGGTCGAACTGGTTGGCGACCTGGGTGTTGCGCAGCAGAAGGCCTTCCGTACGTTCACATAGAACTTCGTCGCTGGTCATCGACACGATAGTCGGGGCGGTGACCGGCGTGGTCGGCAGGGCCAGCACATCGATCGACGCCAGCCGCTCGTCCATGGCGGCGACAAGCGCCGTGCGGCGGCGGATTGCCCTTATATAGGCGGTGGCCGGAACGGCGGCAGCGCGCGACAGTGGCTCGCTCACCCGCGGATCGACCGGTGTCGTCGCACCTGTCGCCAGCCAATCTGCGTGGACCTCGGCACCCTCCATCGCCGCGATCGAGGCCCGCTTGGTTACCGCGCGCAGATCGGCAAGGAGGTCATCGATGGAGAGATCGGCGAGACGCGCACCCGCAAGCTCTACCTTGCCAACACATCGGTCGAACGCCGCCGCGACCTCTTCTTCCATATCCTCGAAGAGCACGCCGCGTGGAACGCCGATGCGCAGGCCGTCCAGCGGAAGCGGAACCAGTGCCACAGGCTCCTCGCCCGCCATCACCGCGTCGGCTGCGGCACATTCGGCAACGGTGCGCGCGAGTGGGCCGATGGAGTCGAGCGTGTTGGACAGCGGGAAAACGCCATCGCGTGGCACACGCCGTGCGGTCGGCTTGAAGCCGACGACACCGTTCAGCGACGCCGGAATGCGGACCGAACCGCCGGTGTCGGAACCGATCGAGATCTCGCTCGTGCCTTCGCCGACCGAAACGCCGGCGCCTGAAGACGAGCCGCCCGCAATCCGGCTGGTGTCGGTCGCATTGCCAGGCGTGCCGTAATGCGGATTGACGCCGATCGCGGTGAAGGCAAATTCGGTCATGTTGGCCTTGCCGAAGATGACGGCACCCGCCTGCCGTAATCGTCGAACGATGACGGCATCCCGCAGCGCCGGCGCCGCGGTGCCGAGCAACAACGAACCGGCTGTGGTCGGCTCGCCGGCGACGTCGAACAGATCCTTGATCGACACAATCGCTCCGTCGAGCGGTCCAAGTGTGACGCCAGCCTTGCGCCTGATATCGGCGGCATCGGCGGCTGCCCGCCCGGCTTCCGGATAGAGTTTTACGAATACGCTTTCATTGTCCGCGCGGACGGCGAGACGCGAAAGGACGACTTCGAGGCGGTCGCGGGCAGATTGCATTTTCGGTGTCGGACTCCGGACGCCTGCAACGTCTTACAGGCAACGACTGGTGCGTGACCTGCAGAGACATAACCCGGCACAAGCACATTTGCACCCTGTCGAAAGAAGGAGGAGACCTGATGCTCTACAAAGGCAGCTGCCACTGCGGTCAGATCGCCTTCGAGGTCGAAGGCGATCTGACCGGAGCCGTGCGATGCAATTGCTCGATCTGCTCGCGCAAGGGCGCACTGCTATGGGCCGTGCCGCATGCGGCATTGCGGGTGCTTGCCTGGGGTGACGATCTTGGCCGGTACACTTTCGGCAACCATGTCATCGCCCACCGGTTCTGCCGGACCTGCGGCATCCATCCCTTCGCCGAGGATGTCAGCGAAGGGAGCGAACGAAGCGCCTACGTCAACATCCATTGCATAGACGATCTCGATCTGGACGCTGTGTCGGTTTTCGACTTCGACGGCCGCGCGGCCTGAAACCGAAACTATTGCCGGCTCCCAGCGTTCGAGCGGTCTAGCGGTACCCCGTCACATCGGCTGGTTTGCCGGCGTCCTGAACCTCGGGAACGTAGCGCCACGCGTCGGGCCGCGAGCCGTCGAGATCGGTAAAGCCATAAACCCGCGCCAGCCCGCCGCTGGACAGCGACTGTCCGTTCCAGCGCGAACGATCCGGGTCCGCCGCCAGCGCCGCCACCGCGCGGCCGACGAAGCGCGGCGTCTCCGAGATGGCAAAATGCGGCACTTTCGCTGTCGCATCACGCCAGTTATCCTCCGTCACCCCAAAAGCCTCCAACATCATTTCCGAACGCAGCCAGCCGGGTGTCAGCGAAATCGAGGTGGCACCATGCGGGGCAAGGTCCTGGGCATGGGCCCAGGCCATGCGGGTCACCGACACTTTGGCGAGGTCGTAGAACGGGGAAAGCCGATAGTGGTCTGCATTATACTCGGCTGTGCCGTCGGTGACTTCGACAAGCAGCCCGCCCGGGCGCTCAATCAGAAGCGGCAGCGCGTAATGCGCGGTGATCAGATGCGTGTCGATGCCGAGCCGCAGCATGCGCAAACCATTCGTGAGATCATGCTCCCAAACCGGCTTGTTCCACTCGAACAGTTTCTCACCGCCCCAGATGTCGTTGACCAGTATATCGAGACGGCCCTGCTCGGTACGTATCCGGTCAACCAGCTTGCGCACGTCTTCCGAAATCAGATGATCGACCTGCACGGCAATGCCCTTGCCGCCAAGCGCCGAAACCAGTTCCGCCGTTTCCTCGATGGTTTCAGGACGCGCATATTCGGACGGATGCCCGCGCGTCGACCTGCCGGTGACGTAAACAGTCGCGCCGGCAGCGCCCAGTTCGACTGCAATGCCTCGGCCGGCGCCACGCGTGGCGCCCGCGACCAGAGCGACTTTTCCACGAAGCCTCATTAGGCTCTCCCAAAGCTCGATTCGACCAGGAGGTGCTGGTCTCTGCCGGTGCCATAATATATAAATGATCATTCGGTTATAAATGGATGTCAAGATGCCCCGGCCAAAAACCCAGTCCGACGAAGACGTGCTCGAAGCGGCGAACCGGCTGATCCACGCGCATGGCCCGGAAGCGCTCACCTTTGAGCGGCTGTCCGTAGCCTGCGGGCTGTCCGGCTCGACGCTGGTGCAGCGTTTCAAAAGCAAGGCCACTCTGAAGCAGAGGGCTCTGTTGCAGGCATGGGACCGGCTTGATGACAAGACGGCGAGGCTGTCGAAGACGATCCCAAGAACCCCTGGTGGAGCGATCGGGCTGCTGGTGGCGCTGTCGCAGGACTATGGCGGCATCGAATCCTATGCCGAAGGCCTTCTGGTGCTGCGCGAGGATCTGCGCGATCCGCTGCTTCGCGCACGCGGCGCGTCGTGGAAAGCTTCTCTGTGTGCCGTGCTCGACGCCTGTTTTGCCTCAGCAGCCGATGCGCCCGAGGGCGTCGGCCTGCTCATGGCTTCGCACTGGCAGGGCTCGCTGCTGTGGTGGAGCTTCGACCCCGAGGTCGAAGTGGCCGCTTATGTCGAAAACAGCCTGACCCGTTTCGTAACGGCGATATCGGCCCGAAGAGCGTAACCGATCTCCGGGCCGATCAAAGATGAATCCGCAAAGACGGCCGGGCTAATCTGCGTGCTTCGGACCAAGCGAGAACGCCGCCAAGGCCGCCAGTAACGTCGCGATCCCGCAATAGGCGAACGCACTGGCAACGCCGGCGTTGTCGACCAGCAGGCCGCCGAAAACGGCGCCCAGCGCAATGGCCACCTGGAACGTGGCGACCATCAGCCCGCCGGCGCTTTCAGCCTGGTCGGGAGCGGCTCGCACCAGCCAGGTTTGCAGCCCGACCGGCACCGCGCCGAAGGCAAAGCCCCAGGCGGCAACCGCTATCGCCGCAACGACTGGCGAGGCTCCGAGAGTAAGCAGCAACACCGCGGCCACAGCAATCAGCAAAGGCGCCAGGCCGACGGCGGTTTTGAGGCTGCGCTCGGCCATGAAGCCACCGGCAAAATTGCCGAAGAAGCCACCGATGCCGTAGGCGAGCAGCACAAGCGAGATCGTCTCGATATCCAGCGCGGGCACCTTCTCGAGAAACGGGCGGACATAGGTGAAGCCGGCAAAGTGTCCCGAAGCGACCAGCAGGACCACCAGAAGCGCAATCCTGATCATCGGGCGCTTCATCACGTCCAGCAAGGTCCGAACGCTTGCCACGCCCGCCGGCGGCAGCTTCGGAAGGGTGGCGATCTGCACGAGCAGCGCCAGGGCGCCGACAACAGCTGCGATCATGAAGGCCGTTCGCCATCCCCAGATGTCGCCGACATAGGCACCGACCGGGGCGGCGCAGACCGTCGCCACCGAAACGCCGGTGAGGATGATCGACATGGCGCGCGGCATCAGCCGCATCGGTACAAGCCGCATCGCCATGGCCGCCGACATCGACCAGAAGCCGCCGAGACTGATCCCGAGCATGATGCGAGCGATCAGAAGAACGGGAAGCGAGGAGGCAAACGCCGCCACCAGGTTCGACAGGATCAGCAGCACCGTCAGTCCCCACATGACCAGCCTGCGGTCCAGGCGTTTGGTGATGATGGCCATGGTCGGAGCGGCTATCGCGCCGACAACGGCCGTCGCTGTCACCGCTTGGCCCGCAGTCCCTTCCGTCACGCCGAGGTCCTGCGCCAGCGGCGTCAGCAGACTGGCAGGCAGGAATTCTGCGGTCACCAGCCCAAACACCCCAAGCGCAAGGGACACGACCGCCCCCCACGCCGGCTCGGCTCGTTCGTCGGTTTCCGCGGGATCAAGAACGGCGTCCATGACGCCTGTCGCGGGTTCGGTCATGATGGAATCTCCGGTCTGGTTGCAGCGCAGCATTTGGCTGCAATGCAACATAGGGAGTGACCGCCTGGAGTTTCCATGCTAGAAACACCATCATGCTTGACTATTCGTCCAAAGTTCCGATCACCGGCGATCCGCTGACAGACATATTGCGCGGGTTACGGCTCGACGGCGTCGAATACGGCCGCTGTGAAATGCAGGAGCCCTGGGGCCTCCAGTTTCCGGCCCAGACGGCGGCACGGTTTCATTTCATCGGCCGCAAGGGATGTTGGCTGCTGCAGCCGTCCGGCGAATGGGTGGAGCTCAAGGCGGGCGACGCGGTGCTGCTGCCGCGTGGTGCGGCACACGTCCTGGCGAGCGAGCCGGGTATCGAGGCTTCGCCGATCCAGGGCTACAAGGTCGCCGAGGTCTGCAAGGACGTTTACTGCATGTCCAATGAAGGTCGCCGGCCGGGGACGCTGCTGTTTTTCGGCAGCATGTATTTCAATCTCGACGGTTTGCACCCATTGCTCGGCATGATGCCGGACGTAATGCGCGCGCACGAGTTGGAAGCCTATGAACCCGGCATCCCGCATCTGCTGGAAGCCATGGCCCGCGAAGTGACGATGGAGCGCGTCGGATCCGGCGGCATCCTCGCACGGCTTGCCGATGTGCTCGCCGCCACCGTCATCCGCTCGTGGGTCGAGCGCGGCTGCGGCGACTCGTCCGGATGGATCGCGGCGGTGAGAGACCGCGAGATCGGCCGCGTGCTGGCGGCAATCCACCTCGAACCGGACCGCGATTGGACCGTGGAAACGCTCGCCAGGATGATGGGCGCCTCGCGATCGGGTTTCGCGGAACGCTTCGCGACGATCGTCGGTGAAACCCCGGCCAGATATGTCACCCAGGTGAGAATGCACCAGGCTCGGCAATGGCTGGTCCGCGACCGGCTGAAGATTTCCGTCGTCGCCGCTCGCCTGGGCTATGAATCCGACGCGTCCTTCAGTCGGGCGTTCAAGCGCGTCATCGGATCGGCTCCCAGCCATTTCCGGGCCGAGGAACAGGCTGAGACCCGCCAAGCCGGCTAAGCCTGGCCAGAGGCTTCAAGCCGCGTAGTATCTCCTCCGCCGAACAGACGCGCTCTAGCCCGCGTGACGGAGGCTTATCCCGCTAGCCTTGTCGAACAGCACCACCTTGTCCGGATCCCAGGCAAAGCGCACCGGCTGCTCGATCTCGACATCGGTTCTGGCCGGCACCGTGGCCCGCAGCATGGCGTCGCCGACGCGCAGCGTCAGGATCTTTTCGACGCCATGGTTCTCGACATCGTGGACGCGCGCCTCCACCGGCGCCCCGCTCTCGAGATAGACATCCTCGGGACGAATACCGAAGACGAGCGGGCGACCGTCGGTCGCACCGCTCGTCTTGCCTCCCCCCGTAAAAGGCAGTTCGAAATTCAGCGGTGCCATCACCGCGCGGCCGTTGACGAGCTTGCCGTCGATGAGGTTCATCGGCGGCGAGCCGACGAAGCTCGCCACATAGGTGTCGCGCGGATTGTTGTAGATCTCATACGGCGTGCCGGTCTGGACGATGCGGCCATGGTTGAGCACGCCGACCTTGTCGCCCATCGACATCGCCTCGATCTGGTCGTGCGTCACGAACAGGAAGGTCTGACCAAGGTTCATCTGGATGTTCTTCAACTCGGTGCGCAGCGCTTCGCGCAGCTTGGCATCGAGCGCCGAAAGGGGCTCATCCATCAGGAATACGCGGGGCTTCCTGACGATGGCGCGACCAATCGAGACGCGCTGCATCTCGCCGCCGGAGAGGCGATCCGTCTTGCGGTCGAGCAGATGCTCGATGCGCAAGGTCTTGGCAACGCGGTCGACGCGCGTCTTGATCTCGTCGGGCTCGATGCGGCGGATTTTTGGCTTCAGCGGGAATTCGAGGTTTTCGCGAACCGTGTAGCGCGGATAAAGCGAATATTGCTGCAGCACCAGCGCCACGTCGCGCTCGGCCGCACCCCAGTCAGCGACGTCAGCGCCGTCGATGAGTATTTGCCCCTCGTCCGGCTTTTCCAGGCCGGCGATCATGCGCAGCGTCGTCGTCTTGCCGGCTCCGGTCTCGCCGAGCAGCACGAAGAACTCGCCGTCGGCAATGTCGAGATTGAGCCCGGTCAATGCGGTGTGATTGCCGAATGTCTTCGAGATGTTCTTGAGCTGGATATGGGCCATCAGAGTCTCACCCCCAGCGAATTGCCGCTTGTCGTGTCGAAGAAGTGCGCCTGCGCCGGGTCGAGCTTGGCGAAGACCTGGACCCCCGGCTTGCCGACGAAACCGGAACGGGTGCGGGCACGCAACATCTGTGCCCCAACCTTGAGGTCGACAATGTCGTAGGAGCCTAGCGGTTCGATGATGTGCGCCTCGACCGGCAGATAACCGTCCGCCGCCTCGCGCGAGACCATCACTCCTTCGGGGCGGATGCCGAGCGCAAGACGGTCCTGCCCGACGTTCGCGGCGTTGAGCTGGCCGACCAGCTCGGACGGGAAAAGGAACCCTTCCGCGGCCCCGTCGACGGTGACCCTGGCGCCGGAGCCGTTCATCGTCACCGCCGCGTTGGCGACGTTCATCACAGGCGAGCCAACGAATTGCGCGACGAACAAATTGGCCGGGTGCGTATACACGTCCGATGGGCTGCCTACCTGTTGCAGAACGCCCTCATGCATAATGACGATGCGGTCGGCTAGGCTCATCGCCTCGATCTGGTCGTGGGTGACGTAGATGGTGGTCGAGCCCTGCTTGATGTGCAGCCGCTTGATCTCCGCGCGCATCTCCTCGCGCAGCTTGGCGTCGAGCGCGCCGATCGGCTCGTCCATCAGCATCGCTTTCGGCCGCCGCACCAGCGCCCGGCCGATGGCCACGCGCTGCATGTCGCCGCCCGACAGCGCCGACGGCTTCTTGCCGAGCAGGTCGGTGATCTGCAGCACTTTGGCGACCGAGCGCACCTCGCCGTCGATCTCCGCCTTGCTCTTGCGCATGGCGCGCAACGGAAAAGCGATGTTCTCGTAGACGCTCATATGCGGATAGAGCGAGAACGATTGGAACACCATGGCGATGTCGCGGTCGGCAGCCTTGAGATGCTGAACCGGCTTGCCGTCGATGAGGACATCGCCGCCGTCGATCGTCTCCAGCCCGGCGATGGCGCGAAGCGTCGTCGTCTTGCCGCAGCCCGACTGTCCGAGCAGCACGATGAACTCGTTGTCGTCGATCTTGAGATTGAGGTCCTTGATGACCTGAACGGCGCCAAAGAATTTCTGGACGCCACGAAGCTCGATCTGGGTCATGCGTGACCTTCTTTTTCCGGGGTGCCGGTCGCCTGCGGCTTCTGCCTTGGACCGATCCAGCCGGTGATCATGAACGTCACCAGCCCGACGATGATGATCGTCAGCCCGTAGCGATGCAGGAAGAGATTCCACGGCTGGCAGAGCGCGATGATGCCGCACACCATCACGATCTCGGCCGTGCGTTGGATTGTAGCATGGCGGATCATTTGCGGATCGCTCCGAAGGACATGCCGCGCAAGAGGTGGTTGCGGAGCAGGAAGGTGAAGATCGCGACAGGCAGCAGGAACAGGAAGGTTCCGGCGGCGATCACCGTCCAGTCCGACAGGCCGGAGCCGACCTGGCTGGGAATGAAGGGCGGTGCCGTCTGGGCGCGTCGGTTGGTCATGATCAGCGCGAAGGCATATTCGTTCCACGCCGTGATGAAGCAGAACACGGCGGTGGCGGCGATGCCGGTGGCGGCCTCAGGCAGCACGATCTTGAAGAAGGCTTCCATGCGCGTGTAGCCGTCGACGAGCGCCGCCTCCTCGTACTCCTTCGGAATTTCGTCCATGAACCCCTTCATCAGCCATACAGAGAAGCTGAGGTTGAAGGCGGTGTAGAGAATGATCAGGCCCCAATGCGTGTCGTTGAGGCCGACGACCCGGTACATCAGGAACATCGGGATCGCCACCACCACCGGCGGCAGCATGCGGGTCGACAGGATGAAGAACAGCAGGTCCTGTTCCCCCTTTATCTTGAAGCGCGAGAACCCGTACGCGGTGAAGGTGCCCATGCCGACGGCCAGGATCGTCGAGGTGATGGCGACGATCAGCGAGTTCATGAAGCGGCTCGGATAACCGGACCACTGCACCTCGCCCCTGCCCGAGCGCACCACCTTCTCGCCGCCGTCAAACACCAGCCGCTCCCACCACGGGGCGGCGGCGTATTGTTCCGGCGTCGGCGCAGTGCGCAACTGCGACCGCTTGGTGAAGAGCTTTACGAAGGGTGATATCTCAGGCTGGAACATCACCGTCGGCGGAATGGTGGTGGCAAGGTTGCGCGGCTTGAAGGCCGTCGAGGCTATCCAGTAGATCGGCGCCAGGAAGATCATCGTGATGATCAGCACACCGACGATGGCGAGCTTGTTGAGCGAACGCTCGGTAGAGGTGGTGACAGCGGCCATTCTAGCGCTCCTTCACCTTGTTCAGGTATTTGACGTAGATGTTGGTGATAGCCAGGATCATGATCAGCACGATGTAGGCTAGCGCGCAGGAGCGCCCGGTCTGCCACTCCTGGAACGCCATCTTGTAGAGCCGGATCGAGATCACCTCGGTGGTTGGCTGGCTGGTCAGGATGTAGGCGAGATCGAAGGTCTTGAACGCCTCCATGGTGCGAAAGATGATCGCGATCATCAGGATCGGCGCGACCAAGGGCAGCGTGATGCGAAAGAAGGTGTAGAACGAGCCGGCGCGGTCGATCGCCGCCGCCTCGTAGAGGTGCTTCGGCACTGCCGACAGGCCGGCGAGCGACAGCAGCATCACAAAGGGTGACCACATCCAGATGTCGGTGATGGCAACCGCGTAGAGCGCCATGTCGGGGTTGGACAGCCACTCGAAGGAGCCGAGGCCGAGCGTATAGTTGATGATGCCGAAGGACGGATCGTAGAGCAGCTTCCAGAACAGGCCGACGACAGCCATCGACAGCATCATTGGCAACAGCAGCAGGGTCGTCAGCAGGCCCTTCAACGGGATATCGCGGTTGAGCAGCAACGCCACGCCGAAGCCGACGATGACCTGGCCGACCACGGAGACGATGACATATTTGGCGGTGATGGCGAAATTCGACCAGATGAACGGGTCGTTGAGCAGCTCGCGGTAATTCTGCAGTCCGACGAAATTGGCGGCCGCCGGGCTCGATGCGCGAAAGTCGGTGAACGAATAGCCGAGCGAATAGATCAGCGGAAAGATGTTGAAGACGATCAGGAAAACGATCGTCGGAATGATGAAGAGATTGCGGATCGTGAGATCGCTCATGCCGCGGGCGGCGGAGCGCGAGTTGGGATCCAGGGTGGTCATGACTGCAGTGGCCAAGGCCCGTTCCTTCCTTGTCCGGAAAAGAAAACGGAAGGGGCAGGCTACCGCCCCCTCCGAGCGTTAATGCCGTTTACTTCACGCGGTTGTATTTCTTGAACGTCGCGTTCCAATCCGCGGCGAGCGAATCGAGCACTTCCTTGGCCGTGCCCTGATTGCCGGTGATGTACGGATAGACGCGTTGGTTCATCTGGATGAGCAGCTCGGCATATTCCGGCGTCGCCCAGAAGTCCTTCACCTTGAACATGGTTTCGTAGAAGGCCTTGTTGTAAGGCGTGGCGTTTTGGAATTCAGGCGACTCGAGCACCTTGGCGCTTGCCGTGTAACCGCCGAGTTCCGCCCATTTCTTCTGCGTATCTTCCTTGATGAACCATTCCAGGAACTTCATCGCCTCTTCCTGATTCTGGGAATAGGAGATGACGGAGATGCCCTGGCCGCCGAGCGCGGCGAACTGGTCGCCGTTCGGTCCTGGAGGGTTGGCGAAGAAGCCGGTGGCCTTTGCATTCGGGTTCGAGGCTTCGTTGATGAGCGCCGGGAAGAAGGCGAAATAGTTCATGCTCATCGCCGCCAGGTTTTCGGTGATCGCCTGGTTGTCCTCGATGAAGAAGCTCTTGGCCCAACCAGGAGGAGTGAAGGAGTAGAGTTCCTTGTAAGCCTCGAGCGCCTTGACGTTCTGCTCGGAGTTGATGATCCCGTCGACCTTGTAACTGGCATAGTCGCCAAGTTCGCCGCCGAAGGAGAAGATGGCGTTCTCGACGCCCATCACCAGAGCGTCATACGAGTTATCGGTATAGATGGCGACGCCGTAGCGCTTCTCGTCGGGACGGTGGAAGAATTCGGCGATGTCGCGCAGCTGCTTCCAGTCCTTCGGTATGCCGAGATCGTAGCCGTACTTGGCCTTGAAGGCCTCCATCTCCTTCGGATCCTCGAACCAGTCCTTGCGATAGGACCAGCCGACCGCGTCGCCCTCGGCCGGGATCGACCAGTATTTGCCGGAGTTGGACGGATATTCGGCGTAGTATTTCACCGTCGCCGGCGCCATCACTTCCTTCAGATTGTGCTTGTTGAAGAAGTCGGTGAGGTCGACATAGTGGCCGGCCTCAGAGGCGGCGCCGATCCACTGGGAGTCGCCGACCACCATGTCGTAGGCGCTGCCCTTGGCGTTGAACTCGGTGAACGCCTTGGTCTGGAAGTCGGGCCAAGGCGTGGTTTCGACCGTGACCTTCACGCCGCTTTCGGCCTCGTAAAGGTTGACGAGTTCCTGCAAATAGTTTGCCGGATCCCATTCAGCCCAGAATATGGTGAGTTCCTTATCCTGCGCGTAGACGGACGTTCCGCAGGCGAGCACTAAGCCGATACCAGCAAGCATACTGGTCATTGTCTTGCGCATAATGATTTCCTCCCTTGTGCGCATTCTACCGTATCATGCGAGCCGGCGGCGAGCCGACCCTGGTAGTTCCTCCCGTGACGGCAGCGTTCCGGTTTTGAGCCTCCTCGCCCAGCCGAAAATGGCTCGCAGCCCTCACATTTAATCCGCTTTATTGTCCTGATCTGGTATTACCAATTTCCGGCGTACGTCAAGCTCTTTCTTGGACGATGGCAGGCCCTCAGACAAGCGGATTCTAGCAACATCTGCCTGTTTTTCTTAAATTTTCCTACTCCTTGATACGCAAGAGCCTTGTTTTGGCTACGGCGCTACGATTATTGTCGGCACTTGACATCCCAATCTGGTCGAACCAGATCGATACTATTTCGTGGCTATCGCCGGCGCGCTTCTGTCTCCTTTGGCCATCGATTCCACCACTGCAGCTCGTACCAGGGCGCCGGCTGCCCATTGTGCTACCGACATCCTCTTGCGGCTGTCCAGCCCCCATATATCCTTCAGCACAATGAGCACTTCAACGCCGAAGATCAGCGACAGGGCCTGGGCCAGGCGCTTGAATTCGCGTGGCGGCAGCCGGTCCTTGAGCGGCGCGATCGCGTCCTTGAGCAGATCGACGCGATGGCCGCGCGTAAACGCCGGCTCGCCGCCCAGTGTGCCGGCCTGCCGCCGCGCCCACTGGTCGAGCGACAGCTTCAGCGCCGCCTTGAAGGTTGCCTCGAAGGCCTCGATGCGCGGCATGGCCGTGTCGAACAGTTCGACCACCCGGCGCTCGGGATCGGTCGAGGCTGATCTCCAGGTGAGGATCGGCCCGAGGCCTTCGTTGACCACCGCCTGCACCAGCGCCGCCTGGCTCGGAAAATACCGATAGGCAGTGGCGCGCGAGACTTCCGCCGCTTCGGCGACCTCGCTGACCGAGGGCGTGGCGCCCGCCTGCATCAGCCTTGTCGCCGTCTCCAGCATCAACCGCCTTGTGCGTGCCCGCGGTCCGCGCGCGGCAGAGCCGGCGTCCTCGGACACTGCCGCTTGTTGACGTGAGACATTCATGTCAATACGATACGCGCGTCTCAAAAAATTGCAATGGCCATCCCTCTGGTTACGTTGAAGCCCTACGGCGCCCCCCTCTGTCCTGCCGGACATCTCCCCCACGAGGGGGGAGATTGGCTGTCATCTGCACCTTCGCCAATCTCCAACATCGCATGGAAGGCGCCGATCGAGCGAACTGCCGATCTCCACCCAAGTGGGGGAGATGTCCGGCAGGACAGAGGGGGGCGCCGTAGCGCACTCCGTTCTCATGCACTGAACGCGGCCACCGTTCAGCCAGCCCCCAGGGAGGCACGCCCATGAAGCGCGTCTATGTTGTGGGCACCGCCGACACTAAGGGTGAGGAACTCGCTTTTCTGGCCGATGCGGTCGCTTCTACCGGTGCTGCTGTCGCCCGCGTCGATGTCGGAACGCGCGGTGCCACCGTGCCGGTCGATGTCGCGGCCAAAGAGGTCGCCGGCTACCATCCCGGTGGCAGCAGTGCCGTGTTGGGCATCGACGACCGCGGCACCGCGGTCGCGGCAATGGCCATCGCCTTCACCCGGTTTGTCCAATCGCGCACCGATATATCAGGTGTGATCGGCATCGGCGGTGGTGGCGGCACTTCGATCATCACATCAGGCATGCGCGCGCTGCCGCTCGGCCTGCCGAAGATCATGGTCTCGACGCTCGCCTCGGGCGACACCGCGCCTTACGTCGATGTCTCAGACATCGTCATGATGCCTTCGGTGACCGATATGGCCGGCCTGAACCGGCTGTCTCGTGTCGTGCTGCACAACGCCGCCCAGGCGATATCGGGCATGGCGGCAAAGCCTGCGCCGCCGTCCGACGGCAAGCCGTCGATCGGCCTCACCATGTTCGGCGTGACCACGCCATGCGTGACTTCCATCGCCGAGCAGCTTCGCTCGACCTATGACTGCCTGGTCTTCCACGCCACCGGCACCGGCGGCCGCAGCATGGAAAAGCTGGCCGACAGCGGCTTGCTGTCCGGTGTCATCGACATCACCACGACCGAGGTCTGCGACCTCTTGTTCGGCGGCGTGCTGTCGGCGACCGAAGACCGCTTCGGCGCGATCGCTCGCACCAAACTGCCCTATGTCGGCTCGGTCGGCGCGCTCGACATGGTGAATTTCTGGGCGCCGCCGACCATTCCGGAACGCTATAGCGGGCGGCTGTTTTACGAGCACAATCCGAACGTGACGCTGATGCGCACGACACCTGACGAAAGCCGCAAACTCGGCGAATGGATCGGCACCAAACTGAGCCTCTGCGACGGCCCGGTCCGGTTCCTCATTCCCGAAAAGGGCGTCTCGGCGCTCGACATCGAAGGCGGCGCCTTTTTCGACCCTGAAGCCGATGCAGCACTCTTCGAGGCCATTGAGCGCACGATCGTGCCTGATAACACGCGACGCGTGACGCGCCTGCCGCTGCACATCAACGACTCCGAATTCGCCAAGGCGGCAACAGCGGCCTTTCTCGACATCGCCGGACAGTGAGAGAAGAAAACATGGCCGCCATACCGCGCAAGAAAATCCTGGAAAAGTTCCGCAAGATGATTGCCGGCGGCGTGCCGATCGTCGGCGGCGGCGCCGGCACCGGCCTGTCGGCCAAGGCCGAAGAGGCTGGCGGAATCGACCTGATCATCATCTATAACTCCGGCCGCTACCGCATGGCCGGGCGCGGCTCGGCCGCCGGCCTGCTCGCCTATGGCAACGCCAACGAGATCGTCAAGGAGATGGCCTACGAGGTGCTGCCGGTGGTCAAGAAGACGCCGGTGCTGGCCGGCGTCAACGGCACCGATCCCTTCGTCATCATGCCGCTGCTGCTGGCCGAGCTGAAAACGATGGGCTTTTCCGGCGTGCAGAACTTTCCGACCATCGGCCTGTTCGACGGCCAGATGCGCCAGAGTTTTGAAGAAACCGGTATGGGCTTCGGGCTCGAGGTCGACATGATCGCCGCGGCACACGAGCTCGACCTCCTGACCACGCCCTATGTGTTCAACTCCGACGAGGCGCGCGCCATGACCAAGGCCGGCGCCGACATCGTTGTCGCCCATATGGGGGTGACCACCGGCGGCTCGATTGGCGCCACGTCGGCCAAGTCGCTGGACGACTGCGTGACGGAGATCGACGCGATCGCAGCCGCTGCGCGCTCGGTGCGCAAGGACGTTATCCTGCTTTGCCATGGCGGGCCGATCTCGATGCCGGATGACGCCCGATACATCCTCGAACGCTGCAAGGGCCTGCATGGCTTCTATGGCGCGAGCTCCATGGAACGGCTGCCGGCAGAAGCGGCGATCGCCAGGCAGACCGCCGATTTCAAGGCGGTCACGCTGGAGCATCGGACCCAAAAGTGGGAACCGGTTTTGGGAAAATCCGATGCGCAAACGAAAAAAAGCGGTGCCAAAACGACTGCGAAGAAAAAGAAGGGATGAGACGATGACCGACAAAAGCAAGGTGTTTGTCTATCCGAAGGATGTCAGCGCCTTCGGCTTCGACTGGGGCAGGCTGTCGTTGACGGTGGCGCCCGAGGTGAACGGCGCGACACGCTTTTCGGGCGGCGTCGTCGACCTTCCATCCGGCAAGGGCCACACGCGCCACAACCATCCGGGCGCGGAGGAGATCATCTTCGTCATATCGGGCAATGGCGAGCAGATGGTCGAGGACGAGAACGGCAATCCAGTTGTTGCGAAGGTCGGCCCCGGCTGCACCATCTATGTGCCGGAAAGCCGCTTCCACTCAACGCTGAACACCGGCGATGCGCCCATGCAGCTGTTCGTCGTCTATTCGCCAGCCGGACCGGAACTGACGCTGCGCGACCTGCCGGATTTCAGGCTGCTGCCGCCGGGTAGCGGCTAAGCCACCCCACCTCTGTTCCAACCCCTGCCCCGGTCGCCGAACATGACGTAGCCGCTATCGGTGACCGCCACGGTGTCTTCCAGCTTGATGAAGCCGCGCGTCGGGTGAAGCATCGTCGTCTCGACCGAGAGCACCATGTTTTTCTCCAGCGGCTTTTCGGCATAGGTGCCTTCATATGTCACCGGATGGTTGGTCATCAGGAACGGCGCTTCATGCGTGATCAGTCCCATGCCGTGGGCGAAGAAATCGGTGTAGGGCGCGACCTTGGATTTCTTCAGCACGCCCTCCGCATAGGAGATCATATCACCACCACGAGTGCCCGCCCTGACCTTGGAAAAAGCGGCCTGCTGCACCGTCTCGACTTCGGCCAGTAAATCCTCCAGTTCGGCGTCTGGCTCGCCCAGAATACCCATGCGGCAAAGGTCGCCGATATAGCCGTGATAGTTGCCGCCGGAATCGATCGACATCACCTCGCCCTTCTTCCACGCCTGTGACGAGCCGGCGCGGTTGTGGCTGGAGCCGAGCGTCAGCAGGCAATATTCGAAATGCGCGCCGCGATTGGTCTCCTCGCGCCGAAGTTGCTCGATGATCTCGGTCTTGGTCGTGCCTTCGCGCGCCCAGGCAATGGTCGCCAGCATGGAATCGGTGATCAGTTCGGAGGCGATGCGCAGCTTCTCCAGCTCAGCTTCCGTCTTGATGGCACGCATCCGCTCCAGCATATCGGTCGCGTCGATCAGCTTGGCGTCCGGCAACGCCTTGCGGATCAGGGTGTAGGCATCCGACGGCAGGAAAGCCGGCTCGATGCCGATGCGGGCGTTGCCCTTGCCGATTTTCGTCAGGTGCTCAACCGCAAGATTGGCAGCGTCGAGCGTGCCCCAGCACGCGGCGTGCAAGGTCGGCGTCCAGAACGGGTGGTTCTGGTGCTCGCCGCCCTCCATGCGGTTGCCGATATAGGCGGCATGCTCCGGCCCACCCTTCTCGTAGACGACAACAGGCAGATAGCGGCTGTGGCCGATCGCATCCATGGCGGCGAAGAAGATGAACTTGTAGCCGCCAAGCAGATATTGCGTGTTGTGCTTGGAGGTGGCGAGCAGCACATCGATGCCGGCCTCCTCCATCAGCCGATCGACCCTGGCATGATCGAACGGAATGGTGCTGACGGCATTCTTGCCCGGGGCGACGTTCATCTTTCTCTCTCCCTGAATTCCCTGGCCGGCCGGTCGCATCGCCGGCTGTTTTGGTCATGATCGGTCAAATCTGCACTATTTTGTCCAGTCTGGTCCAGCCAGAATAGGTGAAACGGCCGTTTCGGCACAGTTCGTCGTCGTATATCGCGATGCCTAAACCTGATCTGGTCTTACCAGATAAGCTCGGATTGAACCGCTTCCCGGTAACTGGTCCAGCGGACGAAATTTTCAAAGCCACGCCAGGATGCGCCAATTCCCTCTCTGGCGAAACCCTCGACAAGGCTCATAATCAGCCTTGCAAGGATGCCGTCTGGCGTCCGAGGGTATTGGCCACCCGGCCGGGTGGCTGAGAGGGACGGAGTTCGATCATGTCAGATGTCACGATTTCCAGACGCACCGTGCTTGCCGGTTCGGCATCGCTTCTGGCTTCGACGGCGCTGCCGACCATCGGTCTGGCGCAGACGCCCAGGAAAGGCGGGCGTCTGGTCGTCGCCGCCGATTCCGAGCCGCGCAACCTCAACTCGGCGATCGTCGCTTCCAACGGCGTGTTCTTCATCTCAAGCAAGATCGTGGAAACGCTGGCCGAGGCGTCCTTCGACGGCAAGGACGGGCTCGAACCACGCCTGGCGACAGGCTGGGAGGGCGCCGCCGACGGCCTGTCGGTGACATTCAAATTGCGCGAAGGCGTCAAATGGCATGACGGCAAGCCCTTCACGTCCGACGACGTCGCCTTCTCAGCGCTGCAGATCTGGAAGCCGCTGCAGAATCTCGGCCGCACCGTGTTCAAGGACCTGGAGACCGTCGACACGCCCGACGAACTGACCGCGGTATTCAAATTCGCCAAGCCGACACCGTTCCAGTTGATCCGCAACGCCTTGCCGGCGCTGAGCAGCGTGGTGCCGAAGCACATCTACGAGACCGGAAAGATCGAAGAGAACCCCGCCAACAATGCGCCTGTCGGCACCGGCCCGTTCAAATTCGCCGAACACAAACCCGGCGAATATTATCGGCTGGAGAAGAATGCCGACTATTGGGGCAAGGACCAACCTTACCTCGACGAGATCATCTACCAGGTGCTGCCCGACCGCACTTCGGCGGCAAGCGCGCTTGAGGCCGAAGAGATCCAGCTCGCCGCCTTTTCCGCCGTGCCGCTGGCCGATCTCGACCGCATCTCCAAAGTGCCTGGCCTCAAGGTGATCACCAAGGGTTACGAGGGCCTGACCTACCAGCTCGTCGTCGAGATCAACCATCGCCGCAAGGAGCTGGCCGACCTCAAGGTGCGCCAGGCGATCGCCCACGCCATCGACAAGGATTTCGTCGTCAAGACAGTGTTCCTCGGCTACGCCGCCACAGCCACCGGCCCGGTGCCAAAGAACGATCCGCAGTTCTATACGGCCGACGTGCCGACCTATGCCTTCGACGTGGCCAAGGCCAACGCCCTGCTCGACGAAGCCGGCTACAGCAAAGGCGACGACGGCAAGCGCTTCTCGCTGAAACTGTTGCCGGCGCCCTACTTCAACGAAACCAAGCAGTTCGGCGACTATCTGCGCCAGGCGCTCGCCGCCATCGGCATCGACGCCCAGCTGGTCAACAACGACTCGGCCGCGCATATCAAGGCCGTCTACACCGACCACGCCTTCGACCTTGCGGTTGGGCCGCCAGTGTTCCGCGGCGATCCGGCGATCTCGACCACCATCCTGGTGCAGAGCGGCATTCCCGACGGGGTGCCGTTCTCCAACCAGGGCGGCTACAAGAACGACGAGCTCGACGCCCTCATCGCCAAGGCATCCGAGACGCTTGATACCGCCGCGCGGACGGAGCTTTACAAGGAGTTTCAGAAAAAGGTCGCAGCCGACCTGCCGCTGATCAACGTCGCCGAATGGAGCTTTATCAGCGTTATCAGAGACACGGTGGGGAATGTCGCCAACAACCCGCGCTGGGCGGTATCGAACTGGGCGGACACCTGGCTGGAGGGGTGAGCTGCGGTTAATTGAGATTGACCTTCGCCAGTAGGTGAAGTTGGTAATGTCCGTGCTCGACGATACCCCCTCTGTCCTGCCGGACATCTCCCCCTCAAGGGGGGAGATTGGCTTGCTTTGATGCCGGCCCTTCCCTTAGCGATGTTTGCGATTGGCGCTACGGCGAGTGACGGCGGATCTCCCCCCTTGAGGGGGAGATGTCCGGCAGGACAAAGGGGGGCGCCTAGGCACTGCGCATCCCAGGATCGGCACATCGCCAAGCAGCCGGCGCCGCCATGACCCGCACCCTCATCCTTCTTCGCCGCCGCCTCGTCGGCAGCATCTTCGTGCTGCTGATTGTCGTCATCGGCACTTTCCTTTTGCTGGAATCCGCGCCCGGCGATGCGGTCGACGCCTATATCGCCTCGACCGGCGGCGACGCCGGCATGATCGAATTGCTGCGTCATCGCTGGGGCCTCGACCAGTCGGCGCTGACGCGGCTGGCGAACTATCTCTGGGCGCTGCTGCATCTCGACCTCGGCCAGTCCGTCACCTTCTCGCGACCGATCCGCGAGGTGATCCTCCAACGCCTGCCCAACACGCTGCTTTTGATGGGCAGCGCCACCGCGGTCTCCTTCGGGCTCGGCTCGGCGCTCGGCATTTATGCCGGCGCCAGACCCGGTAGCTTTCGCGACCGTTTCCTGTCGATCGGCTCGCTGGCGGTCTATGCCGTGCCGGGCTTCTGGCTCGGGCTGGTGCTGATCATCGTCTTTGCCGTCGACCTGCGCTGGTTTCCGATCGGCGGCATCGAGAGCCTCGCGTCGGGCAAGACCGGCCTCGACCGCGCGATGGATATCGCCAGCCATCTCGTCCTGCCGGTGTCCGCACTCGGCTTCATCTATCTGGCACTTTACCTGCGCATGATGCGCGCCGGCATGGCCGAAGTCTGGCGGCAGGATTTTGTCCTCGCCGCTCGCGCCAAAGGCCTGTCCCGCCGCCGCATCGTGCTCGCCCACGTCGCCCGCAACGCGCTGCTGCCGCTGGTCACCATGCTCGGCCTGCAATCGGCGCAGATGCTGGGCGGCAGCGTCGTCATCGAAAGCGTCTTTTCGGTGCCCGGCCTTGGCCGGCTGGCGCAGGAAGCGGTGGCCGCGCGCGACACGCCGCTGCTGCTCGGCATCATTCTCACCAGCGCCGTTCTGGTCGTCATCATCAATCTTCTCGTCGACATCGCTTACACCGTCCTCGATCCGCGCGTCGGCGCCAGCGAGGCCAGTGCGTGAACCCGCTTCGCCGTTTTTTCCGCACGCCGGAAGCGGTCGCCGGCGCGATCATCCTGGCGGCGCTGTGCGCCATGGCGCTTGCCGCACCACTGTTCTTTCCCGGCGATCCGCAAGCCATTGCCGGGCCGGCATTGCTGCCACCCTTTCAGGACTGGTCGCTGCCGCTCGGCACCGACAGGCTCGGCCGCGATGTGCTGGCCGAGCTTTTCCACGGCGCCCGCACCTCGCTGGCGGTCGGGCTGGCGGCGGCAGCCACAGCCCTTGCCGTCGGCGCGATAGTCGGCACAGTGGCCGGCTTTGCCGGCGGCGGCGTCGACGAAGTGCTGATGCGTATCACCGACGCCTTCCAGACCGTGCCGAGCTTCCTGCTGGCGCTGGCCTTCGTCAGCGTCGTCGGCCCATCGCTCGGTGTCGTCGTCGCGGCGATCGCGCTCGGTGCCTGGACGGGGCCAGCGCGTGTTGCCCGTGCAGAAGTGCTGTCGATCCGCGAGCGCGATTTTGTTGCTGGCGCCCGCGTCATCGGCATGCATCCGCTGGAGATCGCCTTTCGCGAAGTGCTGCCCAACGCATTGCCGCCAGTACTGGCATTGTCGTCGGTGATCGTCGCCGCCGCGATCCTCACAGAGGCGGCCCTTTCGTTTCTCGGCCTCGGCGACCCAAACCGCGTGACCTGGGGCGGCATGATCGCCGAAGGCCGCGCCGTGCTGCGCACCGCGCCTTTTTTGTCGATCATTCCCGGTGTAGCGCTCGTGCTGACCGTGCTCGGTGTCTATCTCGCCGGCGAAGGCGTCGTCGAGACGACAGCGGTGAGAAGGAGCCTGTCGTGACGGCGCTGCTTTCGATCCGCGATTTGACGGTGACCTATCGCCGCGATGGCAGCGAGGTGGCGGCGCTGAAACATGTCAGCCTCGATGTCGCCGCCGGCGAGCGCCTCGCCATCATCGGCGAGAGCGGCTCGGGCAAGAGCACGCTGGCGCTGGCCATTGCCGGGCTGCTGCCGGCTTCCGCCAGGATTGGCGGCCGTATTGACTGGTTTTTGCGATCGCCGTCATCCTGGGGCGCCAAGGCACCCCCCTCTGTCCTGCCGGACATCTCCCCCTCAAGGGGGGAGATTGCGCTCTCATCTCCGCCTTCGCCGATCTCCAAGGTTGCAGGAAGGGACCCAACAGCGAAACTGCTAATCTCCCCCCTTGAGGGGGAGATGTCCGGCAGGACAGAGGGGGGCCTCATGGAACGCAAAGCTCAAAAATCCGTCGCCAAACCCACCCACATTCCCCTCGGTGGCCGCGACATCGGCTTCGTCTTCCAGGACCCGTCGGCCAGCCTCGATCCGGTGATGGCGGTCGGCGAGCAGATCGCGGAAGTCGCGCACGCGCATCTCGGCCTTACCTGGTCGCAATCCTATGCCAGGGCAAAAACCCTGCTTGAACGCGTCCGGCTGCCCGATCCAGACGCCGCTTTGCGCGCCTTTCCGCACCAGCTTTCCGGTGGCCAGAAGCAGCGCGTGGCGATCGCCGCCGCAATCGCGGCCGGTCCGAAACTGCTGATCGCCGATGAGGCGACCAGCGCGCTCGACACCATCGTGCAGGCCGAGATTGTCGCCCTGATCCGACAATTGGTAGCGGAGGACGGCATGACGCTGCTGTTCGTCAGCCATGACATCGCGTTGGCCGCCGAGCTGGCCGAGCGCATCGCCGTGTGCCGGCACGGCGAGCTGGTCGAACTCGGTGCGACGGCGCAGATTATCGCTAGCCCGCGCCACGCCTACACAAGAGCGCTGCTCGACGCCCATCTCGGCCTCGACGCCGAACCGTTGTTGGAGCGGGCAGGAGCGTCGAGGTGAGCAGTCCATTGCTGGCCGTTTCCGGCCTGACCAAACGATATCGTCGCGGCGGCAAGACGATTGCCGCCGTCGATGACGTTTCCTTCGACATCGAGCCCGGCGAGACGCTGGCGCTGGCCGGGCCTTCCGGCAGCGGCAAGTCGACGATCGCGCGGCTGCTGCTGCGGCTGATCGAGCCCGACGCCGGCCGCGTCGAGTTCGAAGGCGGCGATTTCCTGTCCCTGAACGGCGCTGCCTTGCGCGCCCAGCGTGCTCGTCTGCAAATGGTGTTCCAGGACCCGCTTGCCGCCTTCAACCCGCGCGCCAGCGTCGCACGCGTGCTCGACGACCCCCTGCGCATCCATGGCATCGCCTCTCGAAAGGAGCGCCCGCGCCGCATCGCTGCTTTGCTGGAGCGCGTCGGCCTGAGCGCCGATCTCGCCGGCCGCGCCATCCACGAGATTTCTGGCGGCCAGCGCCAGCGCGTCGCGATTGCCCGCGCCATCGCGACAAAGCCATCGCTGATCGTGCTCGACGAAGCAGTGTCTGCGCTCGACGTATCCGTGCGCCGACAGATCCTGCAATTGCTGCTCGATCTGCAACGCGAGGAACGGATCGCCTATCTGTTCATTTCGCATGATCTCGGCGTTATCAGCGCCATTGCCCATCGTGTCGTCATCCTCGACGCCGGCCGCACCGCCGAGAGCGGCGACGCCCGTGCCGTCATCGACGCGCCGCAGTCGGCGATCGGCAAGGCGCTGGTGGCGGCAGCGCCAAAACTGAACAGGACCAGCAAAGACTCAGACGCGGCCGATCGTCAGTAACCGAGCGCGCAACCATCCTTGCGTGGATCGGACGCGCCGGTAAGCGTCCCCTTGTCCCAGTCGATCAGCACCAACTGACCGCCGCCATGCGGCTCGGTCGCGATGGACAGCTGATGGCCCCGCTCGCGCAGGCCGGCGATCGCATCGGCCGGAACGCCACGCTCCACCTCCACAGTATCTTGTCTGTAAAACACCCTCGGCGCATCCAGCGCCTCCTGCGGGTCCATGCCGAAATCGATCATGTTGGTGAGCAGGTGGACATGGCCGAACGGCTGGTAGCCGCCACCCATCACGCCGAACGGCATGATCGCCCGGCCCTTGGCTGTCACCATGCCCGGCATGATGGTGTGCATGGGGCGTTTTCCCGGTGCGATGCAGTTTGGGTGGTCCGCCGCCAGGCAGAAGCTGCTGCCGCGGTTCTGCAGCACGACGCCGGTCTTAGGGCCGACCACCCCGCTGCCGAACGAATGAAAGGTCGAGTTGATGAAGCTGACCGCATTACGGTCGCGATCGACCACCGAGATATAAACGGTATCGCTCGGCTGAAGCTCAAGCCGAGGCAGATGCGTCATCG
>NZ_RZTI01000037.1:0-46715 GCF_003997275.1 Mesorhizobium sp. M6A.T.Ce.TU.002.03.1.1 | reverse complement strand
GGCAGGACAGAGGGGGGCGCGACAAAACTCGGCGTTTGGTCTTCGTTCTCTCCCCGAGGCGAAAAAACTACCGCCTCAACACCGCGCTCAACACATCCCTGATGCCGATGGCGCCGACGAAGCGCGACTGATCGTCGAACAGCGCCACGGGCGCGGTCTGCGAGCGGTGCATGGCCAGCATCACGGTTTTCAGCGAGGTGCCGGGATTGGCCCAGAACACCTGCGCCGTCTCCTCCGGCTGCGCCTCGACATCGGCGCAGGACACCCAGAACGCCGGCTTGCCGTCACGCTCGGCCGCCGCCACCAACCCGTGCTCGTCGATCTTGAAACGCGTCGTCTTGCGGCGGTCGAGCCACACCCAGCCGTCCTCGCCGTGGTCGAGGTCGCGGCGGTCGCGCATCACGTTCCAGGCGGTCAGCACTGAGAGCGGATTCACATTGGCGATGAAGTCGCGGACATAGTCGTTGGCGGGGCGCAGCACGATGTCTTCCGGCGCGCCGGTCTGCACGATGCGCCCGCCTTCCATGATGGTGATGTGGCTGCCGATCTTCAGCGCCTCCTCGAGGTCGTGGCTGACGAAGATGATGGTCTTCTTCAGCTCGGCCTGAAGCTGCAGCAATTCGTCCTGCAGCTTGGTCCGGATCAGCGGGTCGAGCGCCGAGAACGGCTCGTCCATCAACAGGATCGGCGCTTCGGTGGCAAAGGCGCGCGCCAGCCCGACGCGCTGCTGCATGCCGCCGGAAAGCTCGTGCGCGTATTTCTTTGCCCACTGGTCGAGATTGACCAGTTTGAGCTGGCGATGCACGCGCTCCTTGCGCTCGGCTTCCGGCACGCCGGCGAGCTCCAGGCCGAGGCCGACATTCTCCTCCACCGTGCGCCACGGCAGCAGGCCGAACTGCTGGAACACCATCGCCACCTGCTTCTGCCGCAGCCGCCGAAGGGTCGCCTCGTCGCAGGTGACGACATCGACGGTCTTGTCGCCGTCCTTGACGAGAACCTGGCCGCGCGAAACGACGTTCAGCCGATTGACGGCGCGCAGCAGCGTCGACTTGCCGGAGCCGGACAGGCCCATGAGCACGGAAATCTCGCCTTCATGCACGGTGAGGCTTGCCCCGGCGCAGCCCAGCACATTGCCGGTCTTTTCGAGGATCTCGGCGCGGGTGGCGCCGCTGTCGATGAGCGCCAGCGAGCCGGCCTGATCGCTGCCGAAGACGATATCGACATTCCTGAAATCGACGGCGACGGTCATTTCTTGCCTCCAACGCCAATGCGGGTCATCCGGTCGAGCACGATGGCCAGCACGACGATGGCGAGGCCGGCCTCGAGCCCGAGGTCGATCCTGCGCGAGCCGAGCGCCCGGTTGATCTCGGTGCCGAGACCGCCGGCGCCGATAAGGGCCGCGAACACCACCATCGACAGCGACAGCATGATCGACTGGGTCAAGCCGGCCATGATGGTGGGCAGGGCCGAAGGCAGCTCGACCTTCCAGAGCAGTTGGCGCCTGGTGGCGCCGAAGGCCTCGCCGGCCTCGATGATCGATTTCGGCACCGAGACGACACCGAGATGGGTGAGACGGACCGAGGTCGGGATGACGAAGATGATGGTGACGATCAGGCCGGGCGCGTTGCCGAGCCCGAACAAGGTCAGCACCGGGATCAGGTAGACGAAGGTCGGCAGCGTCTGCATCAGGTCGAGCACCGGCAGCATGATGCGGTAGACCTTCGGCTTGTGCGCGGCCCAGATGCCGAGCGGCACGCCGATTGCCATCGAGGCGGCGGCGGCGGCAACCACCAGCACCAGCGTCTCCACTGTCTGCTTCCAGAGGTTCTGGTTGAGGATGAACAGCAATCCGATGAAGACGGCGAGCGCCAGGCCCTTCGAGCGCTGCAGGACATAGGCGAGCAAAGCGATCAAAGCGATGAGCAGGACGGGCGGCAACAGAAGAAGTCCGTCGACCATCCCATCGAGCAGGAAATTGAGACCGTTGGAAAAGGCCCTGAGGACGGTGTTGAAATTGTCGGTGAGGAAGGTGAAAAAGGCCTTTCCCCAAGCGCCTATCGGAATCTTGTAGCTGACCAGGAATTTGGAGATCGGATCCATCTAGCCCCTCTTCTGTCGGCGCCGTCCTTGCCGGACGGTCATCTTGTCACAGGATATGAAAAAGGGCAGCCTTTTCTACGTGGCTGCCCTCGTTCCAATTATCCCGAATTCAAGGTTATCGGCTCAGCTTCCGAGCGCGGTCTTGACCGCCGCCGCCGCATCGCCGCCGTCGAAAGTGGTCACGCCGGCAAGCCAGGGGGTGACCGCATCCGGGTGCTTCTTCAGCCAGTCGGTCGCGACCGTATTGGCGTCGCCGCCCTTCAGGATCGCGTCCATCATCTCGCCTTCCATGTCCAGATTGAACTTCAGATTGGCGATGAACTTGCCGACATTCGGGCATTCGGTCATGTAGCCCTTGCGCACGTTGGTATGCACGGTGGCGGCGCCGAAGCCGCTGTCGCCCATGCCGTCGAGATAGGCGAGTTTCATGGCGCCCATCACCGGATGCGGCGTCCAGCCGAGGAAGGCGATCCATTCGTTGTTCTTCATCGACTGCTCGGCCTGGGTGAGCATGCCGGCCTCGGAGGATTCGACCAGTTCGAAACCTTCGAGATTGGTCGCCGGGTCCTTGATCATGTCGAGGATGATGCGGTTGCCGTCATTGCCGGCCTCGATGCCATAGATCTTGCCGTCGAACTTGTCCTTGAACTTGCCGAGGTCGGTCAGCGTCTTGACGCCGGCGTCCGCCACATAGGTCGGCACGACGATGCCGTAACCGGCGCCGCTGAGGTTTTCGCTGACGGTCTCGACCGAGCCGTCGGCGGTGTACTCCTTGATGTCGGCGGTCATCGACGGCATCCAGTTGCCGAGGAAGACGTCGAGGTCCTTGTTCTTCAGCGACGCGTAGGTCACCGGCACCGAAAGCTGGATCACTTCCGGCTCGTAGCCGAGCGCGGTGAGCAGCACCGAGGCGACGCCGGTCGTCGCCTGGATATCGGTCCAGCCGACATCGGAGAGACGCACCGTCTTACAGCTTTCCGGATCGGCGGCGAAAGCTGCACTGGTGGACAGGAAAGCCGCGAGGCCGAGGCCGGCGGCGAAGGAATTGAGACGCGACATAAAAATTCTCCCATTTCGATTCTTTGGCGAAGCGAAGTTACGGTTTTTATCTCCGCTTTGTTTCGTCAGCCAAACACCATTCTGGTGCGGTTTCAAGCAATAAGGCAATCGCGATCAACGGCGCGGACTGGCCGATCAGCGACACGCTGCCTGCTGCTCCAGCCGCTTTTCTGCTGGCCAGCCGCTTTCCGATGAAATGCGCCTTTCCGGTGGAATGTGAGGACGCCCCCTCCCCGCGCCATGCGAACTCGGCTTAAAAGGGCGGCATGGCCAAGCTGTACTTCCACTATGCGACGATGAATGCCGGCAAGACGACGATGCTGCTGCAGGCTTCCTACAATTACCGCGAGCGCGGCATGACGACGATGCTGTTCGTCGCCGGCCACTACCGCAAGGGCGATACCGGGCTGATCTCGTCGCGCATCGGCCTTGAGACGGAAGCCGAGATGTTCCGCGACGGCGACGATCTGTTCGCCCGGGTCGCCGAGCATCACGACCATACGACGGTGCATTGCGTCTTCGTCGACGAGGCACAGTTCCTCGAGGAGGAGCAAGCATGGCAGCTCGCCCGCATCGCCGACCGGCTGGACATCCCGGTGATGTGCTACGGCCTGCGCACGGATTTCCAGGGCAAGCTGTTTTCCGGCTCGCGTGCGCTTCTGGCGATATCAGACGAATTGCGCGAGGTGCGCACCATCTGCCGCTGCGGCCGCAAGGCGACGATGGTCGTGCGCCTTGGCGCGGACGGCAAGGTGGCGAGGCAGGGCGAACAGGTGGCGATCGGCAAGGATGTCTATGTCTCGCTCTGCCGCCGCCATTGGGAAGAGGAAATGGGCCGCGCCTCGCCCGACGATTTCATCGGCTTCACCTAAAGCGCACATGCTTTTGTGCGACATGCATTGAGCCTGACCAGCCCTATTTCGCTTTCATCGGTGCCCAGCTACGATCCAGGCGGGGGCCAAAATGAAAATTCTGCAATTCACGGTCGACTGTCCGTATCCGCCGGTTTCGGGCGCCGAAATCAGGAACGCCGCCAATGCGCGGGCGCTCACCGCGCTCGGCGAAGTTCTGACCGTGAGCTTCACTGGCGGGCCGGCGCCCTCCCCGCCGCCCAACATCCGGCACCGGATCATCGAGGCGGCCCGCGGTCGCGGCCCCTGGCAGAAGCGCAGCGCGCATCCGACCGTGCATTTGATCCCGGCCGACGAACTTGCCGAAGCGGCCGCGATCTGGAAAAATTTCGCGCCCGACCTCGTCGTGGTCGAAGACATCGCGCTTTCGCAATTGCTGGCGTTGGCCCCGGAGCATGGCGGTCGGACCGTCGTCGACCTGCACAACATCGATTCGCGCACGCTGGCGGACCGCATCGGCGCGCTGTCCTTGTGGCAGCGTCTGCGGCGTTTTCGCGAGCATCGGGCCAAGATTGCCCAGGCACGCGAAGCCGATATCCTCGCCGCGAAGACGGCCGACCAGGTCTGGGTCTGCTCCGAAGCGGACCGGGCGACGCTGGCACTGGGACCGGCCCCTGCCCCTGACTTCGTCAAGGTGATCGCCAATCCCATCCCCGACGAGACCGTGCTTTCCCTGCCGATTGCCGACCGGCGATACCAGGAAATCCGCCTCTGCTTTATCGGCCACCTCGGTTACTTCCCCAACATCGACGCGGTCAAGCAGATCGGTCGCAAGATGGTGCCGCGCTTTGCGGCGTCCGGCCGCGACTGGTCGATCACCGTCGCCGGCAAGAACCCGCGGGGAATCGTGCGCCACTACTGCGCTAAGCACGGGCTCAATCTCGTCGAAAACCCACCGCGCCTGCCGGACCTGCTGGCCGCCGCCGGCTATGCGCCGATCCCGCTGAGGTTCGGCGGCGGAACCCGCATCAAGGTGCTGGAGGCGATGGCCGCCGGACTGGTCATCTGCGCCACGAAAAAGGCTGTCGAGGGGCTCTGCCTGGAAGCAGGCACGCACTTTCTGTCCGGCCGCGATGCCGGCGAGCTTGCCGCGAAAATCGTGACCTTCGCCGCAGAGCCGCAGAAGGCCGCCAGGATGGCCGATGCGGGGCGGGCGTTCGTGCGCGACAGGCATTCCTTCGCGGCGATCGAACGGACGATCCTGCAGGCCGTCGACGGCCTGTCGGCGCCGCGGCCGGCCGCCAAGCCATAACCTCACATTGGCAACGCCGGTGCAGACTCCCTCTGGCGCAACGTTGCAACGGGCTGTGGACAAGGTAGAAGATGAACACCTGTCCGGTCGTCCCGCCGGGCCGCAGGGGGGAAGTGTAGACAAAATGGAGCAACTTTCCGCACGAGCAAAACGCCTGCTCGGTCTCGACCGCGCCGGACCTTTGCGATCCAATTTGCGGCGATTGAAGGGCAAATATCGCGTAGCGATGGCGCGCTTGCGCCGTCGACGAACGAAAGCCACCGTGATCGGCATCACCGGCAGCTCGGCCAAGACCACGACGGCGGAGCTTCTGGCTCATATCCTTGAAGGCAGCGGTTCCGTTCACAAATTGACGGTGAGCAACACATTCAACCGGCTGATCGAAAAGCTTTGGCGCTTGCAGCGAAATTCAGCCTATGCGGTGATGGAACTAGGGGTCATGGCCAAGGGGGACATGGCGCGGATGGCTTCGGTTCTGAAACCCGACATCGCCATCATGACGCTGATTGCCGACGAGCACCACTCGGCATTCGGCGGCAGAGCTGCTGTCGCCGCAGAGAAACAGGCGCTGGTCGAGTCGCTGGCACCGGACGGCCTCGCCATCCTGAACGTCGACGATGATCTTATCGCGGCGATGGCACTGAACACCGTTGCGCCGTCCGTGACCTTCGGCCGCTCGGAGCGCGCCCGATACCGCGCATGCGACATTCATGCCGCCTATCCCCAGCGACTGAGCATGACGATACACTGGCCAGGCGGCGCACTTGCGCTCAGGACACGCCTCATCGCCGAACATTTCTGGCTTGCCGTGGCGGCAGCGGCTGCGGCGGCGCTTGAGCTCGGGGTCGATGCCAGGATTATCGCCGAAAGGGTCTCTACCTTCGAGCCGATGCCGACCCGGTGCGGCGTATGGCAGGTGCGTGAGGGGCCGACGTTCTTTGTCGACACGGCGAAGACGCCATTTCATTCGCTCGGGCTGGCCTTCGACATGCTTGGGCATGCCGATGCCGGTTACAAGCGCGTGGTGCTTGGTCATATCGCCGACTATGCCGGCAAGCCGGCAAAGGCCTATGGCAGCGCCTATCGCGCCGCGCGCGCGATTTGCGACCAGATTGTCTTCGTCGGCGAGCATGCCCATCGTTCGGGCGCGACACAAGAGGATCGCGACAGTGGCCGCTTCCTCGAAATGCGCTCGGTCCGCCAAGTCGCCGAGCACGTCAGGGCCACGCAACGGCCGGACGAAGTCATTCTGGTCAAAGGCTCACGCAATCTGCATCTCGAGCGCATAGCCCTTGCCGCAGACCACGATGTTCGCTGCTGGGAGCCGGTTTGCGGATATCCCAGAAGCTGTCTGGAGTGCGGGAAATACCTGATTCCATTCGAGCAACATCGGGAGATACGCGCAGCCGAGAAAGATGAACTGCGCGCGGTACGAAAACGCGCGAGCCTCTGGCGGCGCTTCACGCCCTTCCCGCGTCGTCCTTCAACCTGACTGGGCCGAAGACGTCGTCCATGACCGGCTTGATGTCGCCGACATGCGCGCCGAGCACCAGCAGGAGATCGTCCGCCGTGGCGAGGCTGGCCGCCAGCCGCAGCCCTTCCTCGTAACTGCCGGCGTTGTGGATCCGGGTTTCCGCCACGCCGCAGTTCATCAGACCTGCCTTGAGCAACTCGACAATCTTGGCTGGCGGCCGTCCGCGCCGGAAGATCGGCTCTTCGTAGCATATGAAAATGTCGAATCCCGGCGTGATCGCAGCGGCGACCCGCTCGTAGTTGAACCCTGGGCGATTGCCCCAGCAGCTGACCATGCAAAGACGCCGGCCCGAAACCGGGATTCGGGCCACTGCCGCAACCAAAGCCCGCGTGGCGGGCGGACTGTTGGCCCGGTCAACCACGATCCGGAACGGATACTGGTCAAAAATGTTGAACCGGCTGGGCAAATCTTCTGCCGAATTCGATAGCGAAAGCAGCGCCTCGGCAATGACGGCCAAAGGGACGCCGAGGGCGTCGGCAAGTGCGGCCGCAGCCATTGCGTTGGCTATGTTGTGGCGCAGGGCTCCGTTCATCGAGGAAGGCAGTTGCCAGGCGTCGACGACCAAATGGCGTGCGTCGCCCTGGCGGCGAACGATCCATTCGCGGCCCGCTTCATGTTCGACCACGAAAGCGACGTGACCTCCAGCAATGTGACGCCTGACCAGATCGTCTTGTGTCTCGAAGCCGAACAGCGTGACCCGGCCCGGGCGATATTGCTCCGCCAGCAAACGGCACGACGGGTCATCAGCACCAAGCACGACGCGCCGAGCGGCGTCTGTCACCTTGCGTTTCAGCCTGGCCATATCGGCAACGGTTTCGATGCCGTCCATGCCGATCTGCTCGTCCTGCACGTTGAGCAGTGCCGCCACGTCGCAACGTCCGAGGTAAAGCCCTCGCCGGTTAAGGCCGCCGCGCGCCGTCTCCAGAACCGCGGCGGTCACGTCGGGCCTGGCGAGCACAGTGCGCGCGCCGCTGTAGCCAGCGCGGTCGCCACTCTGGATCATCTGTCTGCCGACATAAATGCCGTCGGTCGTCGTCAGGCCGACGACATGCCCCTGACATTCGAGAATACGTGCCAGCATCCGGCTCGTCGTGCTCTTGCCGACGGAACCGGTGATCATGGCGACCGGCATCCTTGACCGCATCAGCCCACGCACTTGCGCGCGCAGCCGCCGCCGGAATTGTTTCAGTCCATTGCCGAAGTTCAAGGCGCCGCCCAGCCAGATTCCATGCGCCATTGTCGCGTCGGCTGACCAAATGTCCAGTGGCAGCCTGTCGACCGGGAAGAAACGCAATTGGTTGCTTTGTGACGGCAGTTATGCTATTGATTTGGGTATGGTGCTGATTGCGCCAACCACCCGCCGCGAGGCGGGTTTTTTGTTTCAGGCTTCGGCGCCATCCTTTATCGGCCTGCTAATCTTCCACCTTCCCTTCCCCCCATGCCACACATATATTCGCGGCGGTTCGCGACACGAAACAGATGCCGAAGCGGGAGGCCCCTATGGCGACATTGCAGAATTTCGATGCCGAAATTGCCAAGACCAAGCAGGTCGTGCAGGACATGCGCACGAAAATCGAGCAGTCCGGCACGGTGCTCGACACGCTCGCCAAGACCGACAAGAAGATCGGCGACGCCAATTTCGACCTCGAGAACGCCCGCATCGAGGATGTGCTGAAGCAGCAGAAGGTGATGGAAGGCAACATCGCCGACCTGATCATCGGGCTGGAGGACGCCACCAACGTCTTCGGCGCCGAATTCGAGAGCATGAAGAACTACACCGGCTGGGAAAGCTTCATCGGCATATTTTCCAGTCAGAGCAAGCAGCGCATGCGCACCGACCGTGTCCGCAACATGTCGCTGGCCGGCAATCTGCAGGAGCTGCTGGCGAAATCCGATACCATCGTCGGCATCCTCAAGGCGCAGAAGCAGGTTCTCGACCAGCGCTACAAGACCTCCGAGGCCAGCCTGTCGCAGGTGATCGAACGCCGCAAGACAACCATGTCCAATCTCGAGACCGTGCAGAAGCGCATCGAAGAGCTCAACCCGATGCTGCTCGACATCGAGAACAAGATCGCCGCCTCGACCAGCCAGAAGGAGCGCACGCAGCTTGAAGGCGAGCGTTCGAAACTGGCGACGGAATACAACGAAAAGCAGGCCAAGGAGCAGGAGCTGCTGGCCGAAAGCCAGACGCTGGAACGCTACACCTCGATGTTCCAGACCTTCGTCGATTCGCTCAACAACCAGATCGCGGCACAGTCGACGCTGATCAACAAGCTGACCATCGATACCGAGCAGCGCATCGTGCTCTACAAGGCGCTGGAAGACTCGCTGAAGACCGCCGCCCAGCAGGACGTCGCCCACAAGATCAACACGCTGGGCAGCCAGGTCGACAACACCGCCGAGGAGACCATGGCCGGCATTGGTGCTGCCTCGCAGAAGCACATTGGCGATCTCCTCGAAATGCACGAGAAGAACATGGTGGCGACCGCCGACATCCAGCGCCGCAAGAAGCTGGCCGACGATGCCTTTGCCCGCCGCTTCGACGACGTGCTGAAGAAGCACAATGCGGCAAACTACGTGCAGTCGTAATTGCTGCGCTCGCATACCTCCCAAGGGCTGGCTGCATGACCCCCGAAAACGAAGCGGCAACGCGTTATTTCTCGGCGATCACGGCAGCGCTCAGCGGCCTCGAAGTGTTCATGCGCGACGATCGCTCGCCGCTCTACCGGCACGGCATCGTCGCCAAGATCGTCGCCGAATATATTGCGCGGCTCGACAACTCCTTTGCCTGCTGGCGCAACCGGCTGGGTTTCATGGAGACGTTCCGCATTTCGCGCGCCGAAAGCGGCTTTCCGGTTTTCCAGAACCTGCTCGAACTGGAGAACGACCGCCGCCAGGCCGATACGCGTCTCGCCAACATACCGCTGGCCGACGAGTTGCGCGAGGAAATGGCCGACTTCATCCTGCGTCACAAGCAATTCCCCGAAGCGCTGCAGAAGTCGATGGCCGAGCGGCTCTATCTGGAGGGCGTCAAGGGCGAGACGACCTTCGGGCCCTTCACATTGGCGCAGACGGCAAAAGTCTCGGTCAATCCGAAGACGGGGCGGCCTTACTACCTCGTCCATTGGGCCACCTTCGACGGCAGCGCCAACCTGCCGCTGGTCTACATGGTGACGGTCGAGGATTCCTCCGAAGAGATGATCGAGCAGCTTGTCGACCGCAACGGCAAGCTCAACGAGAAGGTCGACATTCCGCTTCCCGTTGAAGGGCTGCTCAATCCCGAGCTTGCCCATCGCTTCGATGACTTCACCGAGAAGAATTCCGCCTACACGCTGTCGCCGGCGACGATCGCCGTCAACCTCGACAAGGATTTCGAGCCGCTCCACCCGAAGCAGCTGCGCCGCGTCGTGCTCGGTCCCTTCTATTCGGCAGGGATCACCGAGAACAATTCGACGGTGACCGACGTTCTGGCCAAGGTGCGCAAGCCGGAAAACGCCTGGCTCCTGACCTGGACCATCCAGGAGGTCTATTCCAAGGCCGAGAAGCCAGGCCGCAAAGGTCTGTTTTCAAGCGAGAAGACGACGCAGGAGTTCTTCATCGACACCGACGACCTGGAGGCTGCGCGGCAGGGCGTGTCGAGCTACGAGAACCACGCGCTGATTCCGCATGAGGCCTATCAGGCGCTCTACGCCGCCGGCGAGGCGCAGAAGATCTTTTCGGGCTACAAGGTCCACATCCTGTCCAAAGGACAGGTCATCAGTGACGTCTGACCGTCAAACCGCGGAGTATCCTTCATGGACACCGGCCTGACCACGATTTCGGAAGCGGCAATCGAAAAGCACCGCGCCACGGCGCAGAGCTTCATCACCCGCATCGTCGTGCTGGAGGACCCGTCGCGGGAATCCGGCACCGCACTTGCCGGCACCAACCGCCGCTTCGTCTCGACCGTCTCGGTCGGCTCGGTCAGGCGCACGCGCGAGGTCGAGCTGGCCAAGACAGTCGCTGCCGTCCATCCCGGCGATCAGCTGCTGAGCATTGCGCAGCACATGCTTTTGTTTCGCACCCGGCGCGGGCTGGCGATCGCCCTGGCCATATCAGACGTCTTCGCAGAAGGTTCCGACCTCGAAAGCCTGCAGGCGAAAAACGCCCGCGCGCCGCTCGAAGGCGACGAGGCCGCCACCTTCAAGAAGCTGCTGTCGGCCTCGGCCTATATTTCGGCCTTCAGCCTCGCCTCCTACCTGTTCCAGCTGATCGACAGCGACGGCGAGGCGCCGAACGACACGCCCGAGCCGGACTTTTTGTTCGACACGCCACAGGACGCGGTGAAGTCGATCGTGTCCGGGCTCGACAGGGCGATTTCAGGCGCGAAGGACGACGCCGATCTGATGACACGGGGGCGCGCCTTTGCCCGTGTCGCCATCGACGGGCTTTTGGCGCGAAAGGGCCGCTTCGACGGCATCGGCCCGTTCGAGAACGCGCATATCCGCATCGACGTCGACGACTTTACCCTGGATGGCTTCGACGTCGCGCCGGGCAAGCGGTCGAAGCCGCTGGTGATGACCTTCAAGAAGCCGGAGGAGGTTGTCGGCAATCACATCGCCAAATACCAGTCGGTCAAACTCGCCAAGATGCTGATGGCTTACGATTTCGAGCGCGAGCTGAACCCGTTCGTCGAGCTCGGCGGCTTCCTGTTCACCTTCATCGGCGATGGCGCGCCCGGCACCGGCAAGACGACGCTGATCCAGATGATCGCCGGTCTCGTCAACGGCTACTGTCAGGTCGCCGGATATCCCTTCGCCTACGAGAATTTCGGCGTCGATCAGATCTCCTCCTACCAGGGCAAATCCGGCCAGAACTGCCGTCAGTTCATCAACAATGTGCTGAACCCGCGCGTCATCGGCTTCGGCACCATCGACGACATCGATCAGGTGGCGGCGCGCCGCTCTGACGATCGCGCCTCGGCCGGCCAGCAGGAAATCACCGGCGTCCTGATGGACGCATTTGCCGGCGCCGGCACCGTGGTGCGCGGCAACTGCTCCTTTGGCATGTTCTCCAACTATCCCGAAAACGTCGACGACGCGCTGCGCCAGCGCGCCGGCGCCCGCTGGCTGGTCGACGGCCCACAGAGCCGCGACGACTATATCGACATCTTCGTGCTGCTCGCCGGCAAGAACCACAAGATCCCGCTCGGCGACCACAAGCTCTACGCCGCCCAGGAGGTCAAGCGCGCGGTGATGGAAGCCTATGAAGAGCACGAGAAGCCCAGGGAAGACGGGCTGATGAAGGTCTACGAGCGCTACATGAAGGAGAATGGCGCGCCGAAGTCGATGGCCGACATCGGCACCTATCTGCACATGATCAAGGAGGCCGAGCCGCGTTTCACCGGCCGCGCCATCAAGAACGTCACCGACGCGATCAAGATGCGCGCCATGGACATCGAGCTGCCGGACGAATGGTTCGAGAAGCCGGAAGTCTTCATGCACCAGGGCTACGACGACAAGAAGGCGATGATCGAGGAACTGCGTGGGCCATTCTCGATGGACATGGTCATGCAGGAGGTCAACCGCTACGCCGACTCGGAGTTCCGCTACTCCGACAAGTCCGACGACGCGGCGGTGACCAAGATGATCCGCGACACCCGCCTGCGCGACCGCGCGGTGCGCGAGATCGAGGAGCTGAAGAAGAAGGGCCTGTGGAATGCGTGAGCCTGGCGCTTCTCCCTTCTCCCCGTTTACGGGGAGAAGGAATAATGGCCAAGAAATCCGACCTTTTGCGCGAGAACGAGCTGATCTACGGCCGGCTGTTGACCATCGAGGAGCCGCATCTCATCCAGCGTTATAACAAGGCTTTGGTCGCCTTCGGCCTGAAGCCGACGAAGCTGAAGAGCTTCGACATCGACCGCACCGGCTTCTCGCCGCAGGTGGCCGAGGAATGCGGCGACTACAACTACCTCGACCCCAACGAGATCAACCGCCGTTTCATCATCCTGACGCCGTCGCAGATCGATCTGCCGGTGGTGCACACCGCCTTTTCCAACACCTCGCAGCTGATGTTCGAGTTCATGTCGAAGAACCAGCGCGCCATCGACGCGCTGACCATCAAGGATGTCATCTACGGCGAGATCGAGGATTCGGTCCCAAAAGTCGACGACATCGAGGATCTGCTGTCGATCAACCAGGTCGAGTTCAGGGTGCTGTCGGCGGAGGACGTGCTGGGCAAGGCCGCCGAACTCGGCAAGCTCGTCGACCAGTTGAAGCAGGAGCCGGACGCCTGGCGCGACAATGCCATGCTCACCCGCATGGTGGAGCTTGCCAAGATCTGCGGCGACATCCGCGAGAACGCGCTGGTGCCGGATCAGGTGATCTTTCGCCACAGCGCCTATTGGACCAGCCATTTCGGCGGGCTCTATGTGTTCATCGATCCGGACATGACGACGGTGATCAGCGACCCGGCAGCACCCGGCTTCCGCCGCTCGCGACCGTGGCAAGTGAGCTACCTCTCGATCAATGATGCCGACAAGGTGTTCAAGTTCCTTGCCGCGACCGGCCGCATCGAACTGCCGCGCGCCTCATGGATCGAAACATCAGGCTATCTCGAACATCGCGCCGAGATGGTGGTGCGCGCGCTGATCCGCGACGCCGAGCCCGATCGCAATCTGACCGACGTCGACAAGGTCTGGCTGCAGACCTGGATCCATGGCCATGCCGACCTGATCACCAGGGACGGCAATTTTCCCTTTCTCAACGCCGCCAAGCGCGAGATCGCTCACCTCGGCCGGCTCAAGATTGAGGACGTCTTCCCGCAGCAGCGTTTCCTGGTGATCCGGGCCAAGCCCGACCATCCCGACGCTTGGCTGACCAACCAGCTGATCTCGGATTTCGTGCCGCAGGATTTCGTCTCGCGCTACGTCTTCAACAAACCAGGCTTCTACAGCGACTATGACGGCTTCAGCGACGCCTGGCGATCGCATGTTGTGGACGTTCTGAAAACCACATATCTGAAAGACAAGGTGGCGTTTCGCACACGCCTCTACGGCCTTACTGATTGAATGCCTAACCTTATCGAATTCTTGGCTGACTGACGAGGGGGTGACATCGCCATGCTTGATCCGATCGTGAATTTCTTCACACGGATTTTCCAGTGGATCGGCCGCGGTATCGGCTTCGCCATCGGTGTGATCCTGTGGCCGTTCATGTGGGCTGGGCACTGGTACACACAGCGCGGCTGGATCCTGAAGGCAGTGCTCGGCCTCGCTCTGCTCTTGCTGGTCGGCCTCTACGGCTACTTCATCTGGAACACGCAGGTCTGGAGCAATTTCAATCCCGCCTATGCGGAGGAGTATAATTTCACCCAGCCGGCCGGAACCGCCCCGGCGCAGCCCGCTCCTCCTGCCGTCGGGGAAACCGCTGGCGTCGAGGGAGAGGTCAAGACCTGCACAAACTCGGCCATTGTCCAGGTCGCGGCCGATCTCATCGATTTCAACGTCAACGAGAACGCCTGGATCTCGTCGATGATACTCTACAAGCTCGGGTTCTTCGGGATGGACTGGGATCGCACGCCGTTTCTCGACAACAAGGCCTCCTTCCAGCGCGGGGTCAATCAGGCCATCCGGCGCACCGCGGTCGAGCTCGTCGACACACTCGGCCGCGTCCGCGGCACCAGCCAGATCGACCAGAACCTGCAGGATGCGCGCGGCGCGATCACCTTCGACGAGGAAACCTGGTATTTCGGCCTCAGGCCCTTTGGTCCGAAAACCCCGACGCCGAGTTTCTATCGCACGGCGGCGACCAGCCTTCGCGCCTTCAACGACCGGCTGATGAAATGCGAGGTTGTCTTCAACGCGCGCGCCGACAATCTGATGCAGTTCGTCGACCGGATCGCGAGCGACATAGGCTCGACATCGGACATGATCCGCGACCGTTCGCAGAACTTCAACAGCGGCTGGTTCGACACACGCGCTGACGACCGCTTCTGGTTCGCCTATGGCCAGCTCTACGGCTATTACGGCATCCTCACGGCGGCGCATCACGACTTCCAGCAGATCCTCGACAATCGCGGCCTCACACCGCTGTGGACCAGCGTGGAAGGCCAGCTCAAGGCAGCGCTCGCCATACGGCCTTTCATAATCTCCAACGGCCGCGAGGATGGCTGGATCATGCCCACCCACCTCACCACGATGGGATTCTATGTGCTTAGGGTGCGATCGAACCTCGTCGAGGTCAGGTCCGTTCTGGATCGGTGAAGGAAGCCAATAGTGAAAGACGTCTTGGCTTGAAATCACCGCTGCCCCTGGTCGAGATCAGCAACGTGCTGACGCAGTAGGTCGGCTGCGCATCGCGTGGAACCGGAACCTGATCGTCTCGTCGTCGTTCAACCGCTGGGCGGCAGCCAGCGAGGACATGAGATGGATATCCGGGAAGTTGCTCGAAATTTCTATGCCACGATCGACGCGCAGGACTGGGATAAACTGTCCAGTCTTGTCTCTCCAGATCTCGCCGTTCATCTCGGCAGCGCCAATCCGATCGGCTTCGCTGACTGGCGCAAATCCCTGACCGAGTTCTTTGTTGGATTCCCGGATGGACATCACGTCATTGACGACTACGTCAGCGATGCCGATAAGGTCGTCACGCGCTGTCGCTTTGAGGGCACGCACACCGGCATCTTCCATGGCGTCGAACCGAGCGGAAATCGAGTCTCGGTTGGCGTGATTCACATCGATCGTCTTGAGAACGGCGTCGTGGTCGAACATTTCGGCCAGCTTGACGGCTTGGGGCTGATGCACCAGATCGGCGCATTCTAGCGCAACTCCCCGAGGCGCAGGCCGGCGCTCGAACCCTGTCGCATTCGGTGCATTCCGCGGCTGTTTTGAGACGGCAAAACGGCGCGTGCTCTGGCTTCTATACGGCGCGACAACCGGGCGCGAAGACCCGGGAACAGATCGCCCGGGAAACAGAACCGCCTTTCTCTAGAGGAAACATAGTTGCATGCAAGTTGACGCCATGGCAGCGACAGGGCTAGAACGTGCCCTGGCCTGCAGTGCCGGGCTGTCTCGAAAAGGCTTGCGACCATACTGATCAAACCCGTCCCCTCCACCGTCCAATCCAGAGGAAAGCCGCCATGGCCGAAGTGAAGTCCGACATCGAGATCGCGCGCGCCGCCGACAAGAAGCAGATCCAGGAGGTTGGCCAGAAGATCGGCATTCCAAGCGAGCATCTTTTGCCTTACGGCCACGACAAGGCGAAGATCTCGGCCGAGTTCATCAAGTCGGTGAAGGCGAACAAGGACGGCAAGCTGATCCTCGTCACCGCCATCAACCCGACGCCGGCCGGCGAAGGAAAGACGACGACGACGGTGGGCCTCGGCGACGGTCTCAACCGCATCGGCAAGAAGGCGATCGTCTGCATCCGCGAGGCCTCGCTCGGGCCGAATTTCGGCGTCAAGGGCGGTGCTGCCGGCGGCGGCTATGCGCAGGTCGTGCCGATGGAAGACATGAACCTCCACTTCACCGGCGATTTCCATGCCATCACCACGGCGCATAATCTGCTTTCGGCGCTGATCGACAACCACATCTACTGGGGCAACGACCTCGGCATCGACAACCGCCGCGTCGTCTGGCGCCGCGTCATGGACATGAACGACCGGGCGCTGCGCGAGATCATCTGCTCGCTCGGCGGCGTCGCCAACGGCTTTCCGCGCGAAGGGGGCTTCGACATCACCGTCGCCTCGGAAGTCATGGCGATCCTGTGCCTCGCCACCGACCTGAAGGACCTGGAAAAGCGCCTCGGCGACATCATCGTCGCCTATCGCCGCGACAAGTCGGCCGTCTACGCCCGCGACCTCAAGGCCGACGGCGCCATGGCCGTGCTGCTCAAGGACGCCATGCAGCCCAACCTGGTGCAGACGCTGGAGAACAACCCAGCCTTCGTCCACGGCGGTCCGTTCGCCAACATCGCGCATGGCTGCAACTCGGTCGTCGCCACCACGACGGCGCTGAAGCTCGCCGACTATGTCGTCACCGAAGCCGGTTTCGGCGCCGATCTCGGCGCCGAAAAATTCTTCGACATCAAGTGCCGCAAGGCCGGCCTGAAGCCGGCGGCAGCCGTCATCGTCGCCACTGTGCGCGCCATGAAGATGAACGGCGGCGTCAAGAAGGAAGATCTCGGCAAGGAGAATGTCGAGGCGGTCAAGAAGGGCTGCGCCAATCTCGGCCGTCACGTCGAGAATATCAGGCAGTTCGGCGTGCCAGCGGTCGTCGCCATCAACCATTTCTACTCCGACACCGACGCTGAAATCCAGGCGATGAAGGACTACGTCGCCTCGATGGGCGAAGAGGCGATCCTTTGCAAGCACTGGGCCCACGGATCGGCCGGCATCGAGGAACTCGCCAGCAGGGTGGTGGCGCTTGCCGAATCCGGCGCGTCGCAGTTTGCGCCGCTCTATCCCGACGCCATGCCGCTGTTCGAGAAGATCAACACCATCGTCCAGCGCATCTATCGCGGTTCCGAAGCGATCGCCGACAAGTCGGTGCGCGACCAGCTCCACGCCTGGGAGCACGCCGGCTACGGCCACCTGCCGGTCTGCATGGCCAAGACGCAATATTCGTTCTCGACCGACCCGAACCTGCGCGGCGCGCCGACCGGCCACACCGTGCCGGTGCGCGAGGTCAGATTGTCTGCCGGCGCCGGCTTCATCGTCGTTATCTGCGGCGAGGTCATGACCATGCCCGGTCTTCCCAAGGCGCCGTCCTCGGAAAAGATCTTCCTGAACGAGATGGGCCAGATCGAAGGCCTGTTCTGAGATTTTGAAGGCCGGAATGACAAGGGCGCCGCGTCGCTACGGCGCCCTTTTGCTTGCCCGAGACAAATTTCCAATGCATGTCGCCCAAAAGTGCGCAGCGGTTTTGGGATAACGACATGCATAAGAACAAGAACTTAAAGCGCGTCGCATGAATCCTGTCAGGCGCGACGCGCTTTAAGCGGCGCTCCGTGCCAGCGCGCGCTGGTTGGAGGCGTAGATCGTGTCGCGTTCGGGCAGCGTGCCGGTCTTCAGGCAGTCGATCCATTCGGCTGTCTTGAGAACGGCGGCGAAGCGCGACTGCAGGATAACAGTCACCACGCGGTGGATGTCCTCGGCCGAAGCATAGCCGGCGCTGTTGGCATAGGGCACCGAGCCGGTGGCGTCGGACAGGAACTCCACCGCAAAGCCCATGTGGACGGCGTGGATGATGGTCGAGAGATCGCAATTATGCGTCATATAGCCGACGACGGTGATCGTATCGATGGCGTTGGAGCGCAACCAGTCCTCGAGGTCCGTGCCGGTGAAGGCGCTCGGCAAGGTCTTTTCGACGTAATGGTCACGGCTACGCCTTGATATCTCGGGATGCAATTCGGCGCCGTGGCTGCCTTTGGCGAAAATCGGCGACGTTTCTGGCGCCAGCTGCTTGATGACCACGACCTTGACGCCTGCCTCGGCGGCCGCGTCCATCGCTCGTGCCGCGTTGACGACGCTGTCGCGAAACGGCGGATATTGGATGGCGAGGTTGCCGCCGTCATAGTCGTTCTGGATGTCGACGACGATGAGGGCACGGCGTGGCGCCTTGCCTTTGACTGGTTCAGACATCAAATTTTCCTTTCTCGTTTGGCTTCGATTGGTCGAGGATAGGCCTGCTGCCGGATTGCAAAAAGTGTCCCAATTGACATTATTCGAAAGAATTGGGACAATCCGGCTCTAACCCTCATTGGTGCTCCTCATGGCCGATCCGATCGTTGCCGCCATCGCCTTCGATGGCATCAGTCCGTTCCACCTCTCCGTGCCATGCCTTGTATTCGCAGAGGATCGCGCCGCGCTCGGCTTGCCGCGCTTCGACTTCCGCATCTGTGCAATCGAAAGCGGGCCTATCCATACCGAAGCAGGGTTGACCGTGACTGCGCCGCACGGGCTGGGCAGCCTCGATGGCGCAGACATTGTGATCGTCCCAAGCTGGCGAGACCTCGACGATCCGCCACCGGCGTTTCTGGTAGAGGCCCTGCTGCGAGCGCACCGGAACGGCGCATTGATTGTCGGACTGTGCCTCGGCACGTTCGCTGTTGCGGCGACAGGACTGCTTTCGGGGCGGCGAGCCGCGACGCATTGGGCCTATACCGAGCAGCTACAGGCGCTTTATCCCGACATGATCGTCGACCCGGACGTGCTTTACATCGACAATGGTGATGTCATGACATCTGCCGGCGTCGCCGCCGGGCTTGACTGCTGTCTCCATATCGTGCGGGCCCGCTACGGCGCGGAGGCGGCTCTTCGGCTTGCTCGGCAGATCGTGCTTTCTCCCCATCGGCAAGGCGGGCAGGCGCAGTTCATAGAACGTCCCATCGCTAGAACCGGCAACGCGGATCGCTTCACACAGGCACTCGACAAGGTGCGCAAAACGCTGGACGAGACGCATAGCCTGGACAGCGTCGCCGCCGCCGCCGGCCTCACCCGCCGGACATTCACGCGCCGCTTTCAAAAATCGATCGGCACCAGCTTCGGCGACTGGCTGATTGACCAGCGCGTCGCGCTGGCACAGCGGCTGCTGGAAGCGACGGAAAAATCGATGGACACGGTTGCCTTCGAAGCCGGGTTCGGCAGCGCCACATCGCTGCGCCAGCACTTCGCGGCGCGGCTCAGAACCACGCCCGCGCAGTACCGGCGAGAGTTCTCTAAGAGCACTCAGGAGGAGCGCGTGGCGTACGCGCCGAGGTGAGGCAATCGCTTCAGGTTTGCGCTGCCTTTCTCTGCTCCCGACCCTACCGTCCTTGAAAAGGCTTGCGTCATCTGTCATATATTAAAGTGACAGATGACGCTAAGAGGCACGCCGTGGCGATGGCATTGGAAAAGACTGCACCAGCAGCAAAAAATAGTGAACTTCAGAAGGTGGCCAGGTTGCTCGGCGGCACTCGCATTCTATCGCGGCACCTCAGGAGCGCATTGGATGCCCATGAGCTGCTTGTGCACGGCCTGCCGGGTTCGGCGCTGGACCATCTCCTTGGGCAGCTCGTCTTCATCCAGAAGACTGATTCGCTCGAGAAGGCCGTCGGCATGAGCTTGCGCACCTACCAGCGCCGTAAGGATGCTCCTTCCAAGCCTCTCAGCCAGGACCAGAGCGGACGAACCTGGAAATTCGCGGAGATCCTGTCGAAAGCGACCGATGTGTTCGGTTCGCAAGCGGAAGCGGAGCAATGGCTGGAGCGCCCGGCGATCGGGCTCGACCAGCGCCGTCCCATCGATCTTCTGGCAACCCCGGCGGGTGTCGAGCTTGTAGAGGACTACCTCGAACGGCTTGAATATGGCGTTTATGCATGACGCCGCTCCCGGCCGCGCTTGGCGGCTCCGACCTCGTTGGCTGGCGTCTCGATCAGGCTGCGTTCGCGCCTACATGGGACAGTGGCGAGGGCGCATACAGGGTCGGCGGACGATGGAACAGCAGGGGCGTGCGCGCAGTCTACTGCTCAATCGATCCTTCGACTGCGATTCTCGAAGTCGCAGTCCATAAGGGCTTCAGGGCGCTCGACACGATCGCGCATGTGATGACCGCGGCGATAATCAGCGATGTCACGGAAGTGCATATCGTCAACCCTGGCGCCGTTCCCAACCCTAATTGGCTGCGTCCGGGCATCCCGAGTTCTGGGCAACAGGCATTCGGCGATGATCTTCTCCAACGACATCGGTTCGTGGTGATTCCGAGCGCGGTGTCCCAGAATAGCTGGAACCTGATCTTCGACGTGAGCGTCGCGAAGGGCGCATATGCCATGAAGATCCAGGAGGCCTTTGCGCTCGACACACGATTGCATCCACCTCCTGCCAAATGACCGGGCTTACCTCGCTCTAATACCCGCTCATGCTCAGCCGCGCCTGACGGACTGCGCCGGGTTGCCGACGACCGTGGTGTTTGGCGGCACGTCGCGAGTCACTACCGCGCCGGCGCCGACAATGGCGCCGTCGCCGATGCTGATCCCGCCGAGGATGATGGCACTGCCGCCGATCCAGGCATTGTCGCCGATCTCGACCGGCTTCGCGATCTCCAGTCCTGCCTGTCGACCCGCCGCCTCCTTGTGATGCTCGGCGCAATAGATCTGCACATTGGGGCCGAGCAGCGTTCCCTTGCCGATGCGGACTGGCGCGGTATCGAGGATGGTGCACCCGGCATTGAGGAAGACGCCGTCGCCGAGAACAATGTTGAAGCCATAGGCGCAGTGGAACGGCGCCTCGATCCGGGCGCCCGGGCCTACTACGCCGAGCAGCGACTTCAGGGCCGGTCCGATGTCGCCGCGCTGCCGGGGCGGCAGCGAATTATGCTCGAACACCGCGTCGCGCGCCATGACCCGCAGCGCCTCCAGCTCTGGATCGAGACAAGTATACCACTCGCCCGCTGCCATTTTTGTGCGCTCGCTTGTGTTCAAGGCGATGTCCTCCTGCCTTGCCATGCTGTTTCAACGTGGTGTCAAAGCACAGTCCATAAAGATCGGGTAACGCCACAGATCGCAGGCCTCTGGTCAAATGCCGCGCCTATGCTAGCCTGCTTTGACTGGGCTGTCCCGAGCCCGGCGATCGAGGGGATCAATCATGCTGTACATTCTTGCACTTCTGATCGGCGTCGTTGCCGGCCTTCGTGCCATGACCGCGCCCGCCGTCGTCGCCTGGGGTGCCTGGCTCGGCTGGCTGCCGGTCGCTGGAACCTGGGCCAGCTTCATGGGGCACTGGATCACCGTAGGCATCTTCACCATCCTGGCCATCGTCGAGCTGGTCACCGACCAGTTGCCATCGACGCCGAGCCGCAAGGTACCGCAGCAGTTCGGCGCACGCATCGTCATGGGCGCCTTCACCGGCGCGGTGATCGGCGCGACCGGCGGCGCCACCATCGGCGGCCTGGTCGCCGGCGCCATCGGCGCAGTGATCGGCACGCTGGGCGGCGCCGAGCTGCGCAAGCGCCTGGCCATCACCTTCGGCAAGGACCTGCCAGCCGCCCTTATCGAGGACGCGGTGGCGATCATCGGCGGCCTGCTGATCGTGGCGGCGGTGGCATGACGGCAAAGACATTCGACGCCATCATCATCGGCGCCGGACAGGCCGGCCCGCCGCTCGCCGGCCGGCTGACGGCGGCCGGCATGAGCGTGGCGCTGATCGAGCGAAAGCTGGTCGGCGGCACCTGCGTCAACACCGGCTGCATGCCGACCAAGGCCATGGTGGCAAGTGCCTACGCCGCGCATCTCGCTCGCCGCGCCGCCGACTACGGCGTGACGCTCTCCGGTCCGGTCGGCGTCGACTACAAGGCGATCAAGGCGCGCAAGGACAAGGTGTCGAACGACGCCCGCGGCAATCTCGAGAGCTGGATTGCCGACATGGACAAGTGCACGCTCTATCGCGGCCACGCGCGCTTCGAATCCGCTAACACCGTGCGCGTCGGCGATGATCTTCTGACCGCCGAAAGAATATTCCTCAACACCGGCGGCCGCGCCTCGGTGCCCGACCTGCCCGGTGTCAACGACATTTCGTATCTGACCAACTCGTCGATGATGGATCTCGACGAGCTGCCGCGCCATCTCGTCGTCGTCGGCGGCAGCTACGTCTCGCTCGAATTCGCACAGATGTTCCGCCGTTTCGGTTCAGAGGTCACGGTGATCGAAAAGAGCCCCCGGCTGATCGCCCGCGAGGACGAGGATGTCTCGGCCGCCATCCTGTCCATCCTCGAAAACGAAGACATCACGGTCCATCTCGGCGCCGACGACATCAGCTTCGCCAGGCAGGGCAATGAGATTGCCGTGACCTTCACCGCCGGCAAGGCGCCGGCGGTCGGCTCGCATGTATTGCTGGCGCTGGGGCGGACGCCCAACACCGACGATCTCGGTCTCGACGAGGCCGGCGTCGAAATCGACAAACGCGGCTTCATCGTCGTCGACGACCAGCTGCGTACCAGCGTGCCCGGTATCTGGGCGATGGGTGACTGCAACGGCAAGGGTGCCTTCACCCACACCTCATACAACGATTACGAGATCGTCGCCGCCAATCTGCTCGACAACGACCCGCGCAAGGTCAGCGACCGTATCGAGGCCTATGCGCTCTATATCGATCCGCCTCTCGGCCGCTGCGGCATGACCGAGACGGCGGTGAGAAAATCCGGTCGTCGCGCGCTGCTCGGCCAGCGGCCGATGACCCGCGTCGGCCGCGCCGTCGAGAAAGGCGAGACGCAAGGTTTTATGAAGATCCTGGTCGACGCCGACACCAAGGAAATCCTCGGCTGTTCGGTGCTCGGTCCCGGTGGCGACGAGGCGATCCACTGCGTTCTTGATCTGATGTACGCCAAGGCGCCGGTCAGCACGCTCGCGCGGGCAACCCACATTCACCCCAACGTCTCGGAACTTCTGCCCACCATCGCCCAGGAGCTGAAGCCGCTGGCATAGGCTTCGGGCCCCCACTCTGCATCCCCGCAGGCGCAAAGGCACGCCGTAGTCGCGATCTGCTGTCCGTTTTCTGCAATGCTGCATTGCAGCAATCGCACTTGTGCGCCAGGCACATCTCCGGACAGTTTCCATTTGAACCGATTCATTCTGGACGCACCATGCCCCTGCCGATCCTAGCGCTCGCCATTGCGTCCTTCTGTATCGGCACCACCGAATTCGTCATCATGGGCCTGCTGCCCGAGGTCGCCGCCGACCTCGGCGTCTCGATCCCCTCGGCCGGTCTGCTGGTCACCGGCTATGCGCTCGGCGTCGTCTTCGGCGCGCCGGTGATCGCGGTCGCCACCGCACACATGCCGCGCAAGCCGGTGCTGATCGGCCTGGCAATGTTGTTCGTCGTCGGCAATCTATTGTGCGCGATCGCACCCAATTATTGGATGCTGATGGCGGCGCGCGTCTTCACCGCTTTCGGCCATGGCGCCTTCTTCGGCATCGGCTCGGTCGTTGCCGCCAGTCTGGTGCCGCGTAACAAGCGGGCCAGCGCCATCGCGCTGATGTTCGCCGGTCTGACTTTGTCGAACATCCTCGGTGTTCCCGGCGGCACCGCACTCGGCGAAGCCTATGGCTGGCGCGCCACCTTCCTGGCCGTGGTCGGGATCGGCCTTATCTCGGTCGCAGCCATCGCCTGGCTGGTGCCCGCCGGCATCACCCAACCGAGCGGCGGCGGCCTGCTCGGCGAAGTGCGGGTGCTCGGCAAGCTGCAGGTCTGGCTGGCCATGCTGATCTCGGCGCTGGCGTCGGCCAGCCTGTTTGCCGTCTTCACCTACATAAAGCCGTATCTCACCGACGTCGCCGGCCTGTCGACAGCAACGGTGACCTGGGTGCTGCTGCTGTTCGGCGGCGGCATGACCATCGGCAACATCATCGGTGGCAGGCTGGCCGACTGGAAATTGATGCCGACGGTGATCGGCACCCTGCTGATGCTGGCGCTGCTGCTCGTCGGCTTTGCCGAATTCGGCGCCATCGCAGCCGTGGCCATCTTCATCGTTTTCCTATGGGGCCTGCTCGTCTTCGTCATCGTACCGCCACTACAGATCCGTGTCGTCGAAGCGGCCTCCGAAGCGCCCAACCTCGCCGCCACGCTGAACCAGGGCGCCTTCAACATCGGCAATGCCGCCGGCGCCTGGGTGGGCGGCGTGGCACTTTCGCTGGGCGTGTCCTATGCCAATCTGCCGCTGGTCGGCGCAGCGCTCGCCCTGATGGCGGTCGCCGTGGCAGTGATGTCGCAGACGTTGGACCGCCAGCTGCTGGTGACGCACCCCGCGCAATAGTTGCGCCCATAGCGCAGCAGACTGGACCAATCGACAGCGTATCGGCGAAAGGGCATGTGTTCGGCCTCTTTCCTGGAGGAGTATCATGCAGAAATCGATCGAGCGCATCGCCGGCGACAGCGAGGGCGTTTCCTACGAATTCCCGGTCTTCCGCTTTGACGGCAGCGACAAGGCAGCACCCTCAGCATATCTGCAGGCCGCACTCCATGCCGGCGAACTGCCGGGCGTGGTCGCCATCGACGCGCTGATGCCGATGCTTGAAAAGGCCGAAGCCGAAGGTCGCATCAAGGGCAAGATCACCATCGTGCCCCAAGCCAATCCGATCGGCCGCGCCCAGTATCATTTCGGCGAGCATCAGGGCCGTTTCCACCTGGGCACGCGCACCAACTTCAACCGCGGCTTTCCGCTGCTGGCCGCGCCGGACACGACGCTCTTGCCGGACACCACATTTGGCACGGCCGATCAGCGGCTGAAGACGCGGCTGCTGCGGCTGTCGATCGGCCACGACATCGTCCTCGACCTGCACTGCGACGACGAGGGCCTCGCCTATCTCTATGTCCACACCAGCCTGTGGCCTGAAATGGCGGATTGTGCGGCCGCCATGGGCGTCGACGCGGTGGTGCTGTGGGATGAGGACACCGACGGCACCTTCGAAGGCGCCTCGATCACGCCGTATCTGAACGTCCCCGCCGATGTGGCGCGGTTTGACCGGCGCGTCGCCACCACAGTCGAGTATCGAGGCATGCTCGATGTCGATGGCGCTCTGGCCGCTTCCGATGCCGAAGGGCTCTATCGGCTGCTGGTGGCGCGCGGCGTGATCATGGATCAAACCCTGCCCACGCCCGGCAGCTTTGCCGGCCCCAATTCTTTTACCGGTATCGTCGCACCGCTCGAGAACATCGACATGATGCCGGCGCCCCGGGCGGGTGCGATCCTTTATGACGTGAAGCCCGGCGACCGTGTGGAAAAAGGCGCACAGCTCGCCACCATCGTCCATGCACCGGGTGAAGCCGACGGCCGCACGCAGGTGTTCGCGCCGCAAGCGGGCATCATCCTGACACGGCGTTCCCGGCGCATCATTCGTGCCGGCGAAGATCTGCTGAAGCTGGTCGGCGACAGGAAGAGCGCCGACGCAAGGTCGGGAACGCTGGAGGATTGAGGGCCCGAGCGCTTCCCCAGGCCCGTCATTGAATCCAGTTGCGCGGCCGTTCAATCGCCGCTATTGGAATCGCCATGAACATGCGCTCGATTAAGACCGTTTGGTGGTGGGCTCGCTGACAGCGGCCTGTTCGAACGCGTGCGCGTGAAAATAGAAGGTGGCCGCAACGGAATGTCCGGGCGGCCATTTGTTTTTTCAAGCCATGCCCGGGTCCGTTGCCCCAAGACGCTGATATAGACGCTGATGGAGACGGCAATGACGACGAAAATTCTGGAGAACGGGGCGGAGCGCTTCATCACGGCGGGTGGCGTGACGATTACCCGCGAGCGCCATGACCGACCTTACGAAGGCGCGATCGACGGCTATATCGACGGGCTGAATGCGCGCCGCGGCGCCGTGTTTTCCTCGAATTACGAATATCCCGGCCGCTACACGCGCTGGGACACCGCCATCATCGACCCGCCGCTGGTGATCTCGGCGCGTGGCCGCGCCATGCGCATCGAGGCGCTGAACAGCCGTGGCGAGGTGCTTTTGCCGGTGATCGGCAAGGCGCTTGGCGGGCTTGACGACGTGACGATCGCCGAGACTTCGAAGAGACTGATCCGCCTCGACGTGGCCAAGCCCAGCCGTGTCTTCACCGAAGAAGAACGCAGCCGCGTTCCCTCCGTCTTCACCGTGCTGCGCGCCATCACCGCTCTGTTCAAGACGGAGGAAGACGCCAATCTCGGTCTTTACGGCGCCTTCGGCTACGATCTCGCCTTCCAGTTCGATCCGGTCGACTACAAGCTGGAGCGCCAGCAAAGCCAGCGCGACCTTGTGCTGTTCCTGCCCGACGAGATCCTGGTCGTCGATCACTATTCGACCAAGGCCTGGACCGACCGCTACGACTATTCCGGCGACGGGTTTTCGACGGAGGGAATGCCCCGCGACGAAATCGTCGAGCCGTTCAAGACCGCCGACCGCATCCCGCCGCGCGGCGACCATGAGCCCGGCGAATATGCCAATCTGGTGCGCAAGGCGATGGAGAGTTTCAAGCGCGGCGACCTGTTCGAGGTGGTGCCCGGCCAGATGTTCTACGAGCGCTGCGAGACGCCGCCCTCCGACATTTCCCGCAAGCTGAAGACCATCAACCCCTCGCCCTATTCCTTCTTCATCAATCTCGGCGAAGGAGAATACCTGATCGGCGCCTCGCCCGAAATGTTCGTGCGCGTCAACGGCCGCCGCGTCGAGACCTGCCCGATCTCCGGCACGATCAAGCGCGGCGACGACGCCATTTCCGATAGCGAGCAGATCCTGAAATTGCTCAATTCAAAGAAGGACGAATCCGAGCTGACCATGTGCTCGGACGTCGATCGCAACGACAAGTCGAGGGTCTGCGACCCGGGCTCCGTGCGCGTCATCGGACGCCGCCAGATCGAGATGTATTCGCGGCTGATCCACACCGTCGACCACATCGAGGGGCGGCTGCGCGAAGGCATGGACGCCTTCGACGCGTTCTTGTCGCATGCCTGGGCGGTCACCGTCACCGGCGCGCCGAAATTATGGGCTATGCGCTTCATCGAGCAGAACGAGAAGAGCCCGCGCGCCTGGTATGGCGGGGCGATCGGCATGGTCAATTTCAACGGTGATATGAACACCGGCCTGACGCTTCGCACCATTCGCATCAAGGACGGCATCGCCGAGGTGCGCGCCGGCGCCACGCTGCTCTTCGACAGCATTCCCGAGGAAGAAGAAGCCGAAACCGAACTGAAGGCATCCGCCATGATCTCCGCCATTCGCGACGCCAAGTTAGGCAATGCCGCCGACACCGAACGCGCCACCGCGCGCGTCGGCGACGGCGTCAACATCCTCCTGGTCGACCACGAGGACTCCTTCGTCCACACGCTGGCCAATTATTTCCGCCAGACCGGCGCCAATGTCTCGACCGTGCGCACACCTGTGCCGGACGAAGTCTTCGACCGGCTGAAGCCCAATCTCGTCGTTCTGTCGCCCGGCCCCGGCACGCCGAAGGACTTCGACTGCGCCGCCACCATCAAACGGGCCCGCGCGCGCGACCTGCCGATCTTCGGCGTCTGCCTCGGCCTGCAGGCGCTGGCTGAAGCCTATGGCGGGGAGCTGCGGCAGTTGCATGTGCCGATGCATGGCAAACCGTCACGCATCCGTGTGTCGAAGCCGGGCATCATCTTTTCCGGCCTGCCCAAGGAGGTGACGGTCGGCCGCTACCACTCGATCTTCGCCGATCCGGTCCGCCTGCCCGACGGCTTTATCGTCACCGCCGAGACGGAGGACGGCGTCATCATGGCCTTCGAGCACAACAAGGAGCCGATCGCGGCGGTGCAGTTCCACCCGGAATCGATCATGACGCTCGGCCACAATGCCGGCATGCGCATCATCGAGAACATCGTTGCGCATCTGCCGCGCAAGGCCAGGGAAAAGGCGGCTTAGCCCGAGGGGTTCGTGTTGGGATTTCTTCCCCAGTGACCACAGCAGAAATCAAGTCGGCGGCGAAGAAGAGGGTCGCCAACCTCGCCTTCTGGTCGATCATCGTCGCTTGCGTCGTGCTCGGCCTGAAGCTGGCGGCCTGGTATGTCACCGGTTCCGTGGCGCTGTATTCGGACGCGCTGGAATCGATCGTCAACGTCATTGCATCGGCCGCCGCCTACTGGGCCATCCAGGTCAGCTACAAGCCGGCCGACCAGGATCATCCGTTCGGCCATCACAAGGCCGAGTATTTCTCGGCTGTTCTGGAAGGCGTCCTAATCGTGCTGGCAGCCCTTCTGATCCTCAACGAAGTGTGGTGGTACTGGCAGCATCCCGCCCCGCTCGAACAGCCCTGGACCGGCCTCGCAATCAACGGCGTCGCGACGGTGATCAACGCCTTTTGGGCCTGGACGCTGATTCGTGCCGGCCGTGCCGAGAAGTCGCCGGCTCTGGTCGCCGACGGCAGGCACATCATGACCGACGTGGCGACCTCGGTCGGCGTGTTCATTGGCCTGGTCGGTGCCGTGCTGACCGGCTGGCAAATTCTCGACCCGGCACTTGCGGTCATCGTGGCGCTGAACATCCTGTGGCAAGGCTGGCACGTGATCGGCTCGTCGATGAACGGACTGATGGACCGCGCCGTCGACACGCAGGAGCACATGCACATCCGCGACGTCATCTCGGCCAATTGCAAGGGAGCGCTGGAGGTTCACGATCTCAAGACACGCATCGCCGGCCGCGCCACCTTCATCGAGTTCCACCTGGTCGTCGATGCCGGCATGTCGGTGGGCGCCAGCCACGTCATTTGCGACCGCGTCGAGGACGCGCTGAAGGCGGAAATCCCCTCGGTGCGCGTCACCATCCATGTCGAGCCCGACGACGAGGCAAAACTGCCCAAGGGCACGACGGCAGTGCCATTCGCGTGAAGCGGCAGCGGACGTCGATGGTCCCCTTTCAGGGACTATCGCACATCCTAGGGATTGGTCGCACATCCATCCCTTCCTCATCCCAGGCCTGCGCTCCGCTTTGCGTTCGTTCCGCCCTAATTCAGGCTCAGCTAGGCACTCTCTTCCTCCACTTTCGCAGCCGCGTGCTGATGTAGGCTCGCGGACCAAAAGGCAATGTCGGCCGGCCGGCGGGCCGTTCCTGACCGCGCTCGTCGGTCACCTGATGCACGAATTGCATCAGTCGATAAAACACCGGGGGGTCGCGATCCTGCACGAGGCGGGCGAGTTCGTCAGGTAATGGTTTCGAGCGCCAGGCAAAGTATGCCTCGTATGCCTCGGGCGTCACGATGAGGTATTTCAGATATGCTGCCAGCTCTGCATAGCTGCTGAAGTCTGCAGCGTTGATGTAGGAGCCGGGCGGGGCGAATTCGTGCACGTTCGATGTGCCCAGATAGATCGGCACTGATCCGGCTTCGAAGGCATCGAACAGCTTTTCGGTGACGTAGTCGGTCTCGGTCGAGTTCTCCAATGCGAGGCAGAATTTGTGGCGGGAGACTGTCTCGATCTTCGTCTTGCGGCCGCGATCGGGGCCTTCGACTGTCCTGTTGCGGAAATACCGACCGTATGAATCTATCTTGATGTGTTCGGCCAGGCTCTTCAAGAGATCGAGCCGGCCGCTATAGTTCAAGGGCGCCGATTGGAAGGCTACCACCGGAGCCGCTTCTGTCTTGGCGCCTATAGGCTTTGCGCGCACCGTGTCCCACCACCGGGAATTGGGCAAATAGGGGCACCAAATCTCAGAGCTGCGCTCGTGCGACATCGTGAAGTCGAAGTGCCGCATGAGTTTCTGGTCCTTTATGATTTTGTAGTTTGAGCGGGCTTCCATATACCAGGCTATCCAGTACTGGCCCGGATATCGCCATGCGTCACCAATTTCGCGGAAGTTCGGAATGTGGAAGACGACCGCTGTCGCTTCAGCAATTCTACGCTTGTCTAGGGTAAATTCGCCCGGCAGATCGCATTGAATGGACGCGACGTCGACGGGCTTGCTGAAAAAAGTCGTGTAGAAGAGGACGAGCGGCTCTTTTTTAGGCACGGCAAGCAATGTGGACATCTCAATACTGCGGCCTGGGCTGTGTAGCCGTCGACGCTAAAGGCAATTGCGTGTTGCTTGAGCCACCCGCGCGACGATGGCGGTTTTGGTCTGATCCTGATTGCATCCAGGTCCTCGTCATATCCCGCCAATCCCCAAACCGAGAAACGGACCCCTAATCAAGGCGTGCAGGCAGATTGCGGCATCGGCTCGAGCCGGTAGACCTTGTCGTCGGATGCGGTCTCGCCTTCGGCCGCCTTCGAGCATAGGTCGACGATCGGCAGGCTGCTGTTGGGATTGGCCAGCATCATCGTGCCGTTGGCGCCGCGGCGCAGATAAATCTCGCTGGCCGCGATGTCGCAGGAAAAGTCGCTCGTCTTCGCGCTCGCCACACAGCGCCACTGGTCCGCTTCCCCTTCACAACTGTAGCTCTGCGTGACCTTGGCAGCCTTGTGGCGCGTGGTGACGGAAACGGCAATGTCGGCACCATCAGGCCAGCTTGCCGGATCGCCATCCATAGCGAAGGAGGCCAGCTCGATCGGGCCTCGGAAAACCCGGATAGTCCGGGTAGACTGATCGGGATGCGAGCCAAGATGCGCGGCATCGTAGTCGCGCCCGTAGCAGAAGGGCTGGTCCGGCTTCAGCCGCTCACGCAGCGGCGCTCCCAGCGCCGGATCGATCGGATCGATGCGAGCGAATTCGGCCTTGCAGGTCTGCGCCGGCATGGGGTCGAGCCGAAAGCCGTCGTCTTCTGTGCCGAGTGCCTGCCTGGTAAACTCCTTTTCGCCAAGTTCATCTTCGGCGCCGGCATCGAGATAAAGGTTGCGCTGCACGCCGGAGATGATCAGCCGGCCTTTTTCGTCGAGGTTGAGCGAGGCCATGGTGCGGTCGCATTCCATGCCGCAACGGATCTCGCTCGACTGCGGATCGTCCTTGCCGCACCAACCGCCGACCCACTCGGGCTTCTTGGCGCCGCGCACCGTCGTGGCCACGAAGCCGTTGTAGCCGGACGGACCGCTACTCGGCTCCTCGTTCGGATGGCTAACCGGATAGCTGCCATAGTAGAAGAAGATCCGTGCCACCTTCTGGTTCGGATGCGCCTTGAGATGCGCGGCATCGTAGACGCGCCCGAAACAGGCATCCTTGCCGTCCGGGCTGAGTTCGGTAAGCTTGTCGTCGGCAAGGGCCGTGCCGGCAAGTGCGGCAAGCAAGGCGACACCAAGTCCGGCGCCCTTAGTGGTCTTCGAGGTCATGTGCCCCTCCTCGCCCGACAGGACGTGGCTTCAACTTATGCTAGGATCGGGGCCGAAGCCACGCAATTTGCGGGGCCGGCACAGGAGGATGAAGCCATGCGACGCCGCGATATTTTCCGCGTAGGCTTTGCCGGAGCCGCTGGCCTTTTCGGGCTGCGCCAGGTCGAAGCGGCGGCTGTGGAAGAGGAAAGGCAAAAGGTCGCCTACCACCTCAGCGATCTCGACAAGGTCGGTTTTGTGCTGGGCAACATCAAGAACCACTATGACGGCACCGGCGGCAAGGTCGACATCGTGCTGGTCGTGCATGGACCGGCACTCGCCGCTTTCAAGTCGAAGAGCGCGTCGGCTGGCATTGCCAGCCGTTTTTCCGGCCTCGTTCGCGACGGGCTGACCCCGCATGCTTGCGCCAACACAATGCACGGCATGGATGTTGCGCTCACCGATCTGCTCGATGGCTTCCATGCCGCCGAGACCGGCGGCGTCGTCAAGCTCGCCGAATTGCAGCGCCAAGGCTACGCCTATTTGCGGCCGTGAGCCTCTACGGACTTGAACATCAGGGCGGCCAGGCCCTACGAAGAGTTGATACTCGCCCGGAGGAATAGACGTGCCAGCCACCACAACCAGCCTTGTCACCCCCGCCCTGGTCATCCCCGACCTCGCCGGCAAGGCGGTGCTGATCACCGGCGCTTCGACAGGCATCGGGGCCGCACTTGCACTGGCTTATGCCGCGCAGAAATGTCGTGTGGCGCTGCATTACAATTCAAGTCGGGCGGCTGCCGAAAACCTGGCCGGGACCATCCGCAACGGCGGCGGCGAGGTATTCCTCGTCCAGGCCGATTTCTCGATCCCCGCCGATGTCGAGCGCGTCGTCGAGGACAGCGCGCAACACTTCGGCCGGCTCGATGGCCTCGTCAACAATGCCGGCGGCATGCTCGGCCGCGTGCCTTATGCCGAGCTGACCGAAGCGCATTACGACGCGGTGATGGACCTCAACGCGCGCTCCGTGCTGACTGCCTCGCGCAAGGCGATGCCATGGCTGAAGCGCCAGGGCGGCTTCATCGTCAACACCTCGTCGATCGCCGCGCGCAATGGCGCCGGCGGCGGCGCCGGCCTTTACGGATCGGCCAAGGCCTTCGTCTCCAATGTGACTCGCGGCATGGCCAAGGAACTGATCGGCTTCAACGTCCGCGTCAACGCGGTGGCTCCGGGCACCATCGCGACGCCTTTCCATGAGCGCTATTCGACCGACGAGCAAATGAAGGGCATGGTGGCCACCATTCCACAGGGCCGCGCCGGCACGCCCGAGGACTGCGTCGGCGCCTATCTGTTCCTCTCGTCCGCTCTGTTGAGCGGTTACATCACCGGCCAGGTGATCGAGGTGAATGGTGGCCAGTTGATGCCGTGAGCGGCGACCTGCATACTTGTCGCGGAAGCCAACGGAGAATCTGCAATGTACGGTCTGATCGGCAAGATGCGGGCGACGCGCGGCCAGCGCGACGCAATGATGGACGTTCTGCTTGCCAGCACCGGCTCCATGCCGGGCTGCCTGAGCTACATCATCGCCACCGATCCGGCCGATGCCGACGCAATCTGGGTGACCGAGGTGTGGACCGACCAGGCAAGCCACAAGGCTTCGCTGCAACTGCCGGAAGTCCAGGCAGCGATCGCCAAGGCGCGGCCGATCATCGCCGGCTTCGAGTTCCAGGTCGAAACCCAGCCCGTAGGCGGCTTCGGCCTGCCCGCCGTCAAAACCGCCTGACGCCTGAGAGCGGACGCATTTTTCGCCATCGCGGGGTTCGCATCTCCCCGCTTCAGGTCTAAGACCGAAAAATGGATTCCCTGCCAGACCAGCCGACCGTCGAACGCATGGCGCGGATGCCCAAAGCCTGGCAGTGGCTGGCCCTCCTGATCTTCTCGATCCTCTTTGCCGGTGCGCTGGAATTCGCCGCCTTGCCGGCGGCGCTGCTGATCGGGCCGATGCTGGCGGCGATCCTGGCCGGCACCAACGGCGCCACGGTGCGTGTGCCGCGCCCTTCGTTCGGCGCCGCCCAGGCGATCATCGGCTGCCTTGTCGCCGGCTCGATCTCTGCCGACATCTTCCCGGTCTTCTACAAGGAATGGCCGCTGTTCCTCGGCACCGTGGTGGCGACCGTCGCGGCATCCAGCCTGCTCGGCTGGCTGATCAGCCGCTGGCGTATCCTGCCCGGCACCACCGCGGTCTGGGGCTCATCGCCGGGCGCGGCCACTGCCATGGTGCTGATGGCCGGCGCCTTCGGAGCCGACCAGCGCCTCGTCGCCTTCATGCAATATCTGCGCGTCATCTTCGTCTCGATGACTGCGGCGATTGTCGCAAAGATGTGGGTCGAAACATCGGGCATCGAGATCCCGGCCATCATCTGGTTCCCGCTGATTGATCCAATGGCCTTTGCCGCGACACTTGGCGTGGCGCTCGTCGGCAGCCTCATCGGAAAGCTGCTCAGGCTGCCGTCACCCTTCTTCCTCGGCACCTTCGTTTTCGGCACCGCGGTGCATCTAGGATTAGGCGTGACGATGCAGTTGCCGCCCTGGCTGCTCGCCCTCGGCTATACGATGATCGGCTGGACCATCGGCCTGAATTTCACCAGGGCGATTCTGCGGCACGCGACGCGGGCGCTGCCGCAGATCGTTGGCTCGATCATCATTCTCATCGCCTTCTGTGGCGGCCTCGGCTTCATGATCAGCCATGTGCTCGGCATCGATCCGCTGACCGCCTACCTGGCGACCAGCCCCGGCGGCATGGACAGCGTCGCCATCATCGCCGCCGCCGCACAGCACGTCGACATCTCCTTCGTCATGGCGCTGCAATCGGCCCGCTTCCTCGTCGTGCTGCTGATCGGACCGAGCCTGGCGCGGCTGGTGGCGCGAAGTCTGAGGGAATAAGGACCTGCCGCGTCTTCCCCGGTATTCGTAGTCGGCTTCACCAAAACCGGACGAGTTTTTGCGACCCGGCGACAGCACCGGCCAGCCCGAGCGCGAGCCGCAAAAAATACTTGACTCAACTCAAATTTGAGAGCGCGGGACCGCAATCCTGTACCGAACAGTGGAGACGAGTTGATGCGGACGCGACCGACGACATGGCGCTTGGGGATATCATTGCTGGGCAGCGCTGCGATGCTCAGCCAGTTCGGGCCGGCTCGCGCTCAGGACGGCGGAAACATCAACGTCCTCGATAAAATATTGGTGGACGCCGAGAGCGACGAGATTCTGCTGCAAGATGGCTATGTCGCCAAGAAGGACCGCATCGGCACCAAGACCGACACGCCGATCGTCAGGATTCCGCAGGCCGTTTCGGTGGTGACGCAGAAGCAGATCGAGGACCAGAAGCCGCGCACGCTGAACGAATCGCTCGGCTATACAGCCAGCGCCAACCCCAACAGCTTCGGCTTCGACACCCGTTATGACGCCTTCTTCCTGCGTGGCTTCCAAGCCTTCTATAACGGCATGTTTCGCGATGGGCTGCGCCAGTACAATGGGCCATCGGCATGGTTCAAGACGGAGCCTTACGGCATCGAAGGCGTCACCATCCTGAAAGGTCCCGCATCTTCCCTTTATGGCGTCAGCGGTCCGGGCGGCATCGTCAATGTCGTCACCAAGCGCCCCAAGGAGGAGCAGTACCGCGAAGTCGAAATGCTTATGGGCGAGCATAATCGCTTCCAGGCCGGGCTTGACGCATCCGGGCCGGTGAACGAGGACGGCAGCATTCTGTACCGCTTCACCAGCCTCGGCCGCAAAAGCGATACCGACCTGCCCGGCTACTCCGACGACAAGATCTATCTGGCGCCTGCGATCACTTTCAAGCCGGACGAGGACACCAAGCTCACTATTCTCGGTGAATATTCGAAATCCGTCACCGGCGGCACGGCTGCGTTCTACAATCCGACCTATGGCAACCTGTCGGACGTCTACGAGGGCGATCCCGCCTGGAACGACTTCGCGCAGAGCCAGGGCCGTATCAGCTACGAGTTCGAGCACCGTTTCAACGACGTGCTGACGGTTCGGCAGAACCTGCGCTACAACGCTGTCGACGCGGACATCGAATACAGCGGCAATTATTCGATCGGCCCGGATCAGCCGCTGCAGCGCTACTGGGGCCACTATACCGAGGACATGAGGAACTTCGTCGTCGACAACATGGCGCAGTTCGAGTTCGACATCGGGCCGGTCAAGCACACTGCGATAGCCGGCATCGACTACGCCTGGTCGGACTATGATGCCGGCAGCGGGTTGTCCTACGTTTCCATCGACGACATCAAGGCCGCTCCGGTCCCCTACGTCGGCGGGCAGGAGATGAACCAGGTCGGCGTCTATTTGCAGGACCAGATGGAGTGGAACGATTTCACCCTGTTCGCCAGCGGTCGCTACGACTGGGTCGACACCACTTCCACCGCCGCCGACTTCACCAAGTCCAAGCAGGATGACAGCGCCTTCTCCGGCCGGCTTGCCCTGTCCTACCAGACGGAATGGGGCATCACGCCCTATGTCAACTATTCGACGTCGTTCTCGCCCAACATCGGTTTCGTCTATGATGACGTCAACAGCGACATCACCCGCGTCGCCCGCCCGACCAAAGCGACGCAGAAGGAAATCGGCGTCAAATACGAGATTCCGGATTACAACGCGACCATCAGCGCCGCCCTGTTCGACATCGACCAGAAGGATGGCGTCGTGTTCGATGCCTCGACCGGTATCAACAAGCAGCGTCAGCTCGACCTGAATTCGCGCGGCATCGAACTGGAAGCCAATGCCTCGCTCGACAACGGCTTCAGCGTCATCGCCTCTTACACCTATCTGCGCGTGAAAATCGAACGCGGCGCCGAGGGAACCGTGGGCAAGGAACTGTCGGCGACGCCAAATCACATCCTGTCGCTCTGGGGACACTACCAGTTCGAAAACGGCACGCTGGAGGGCCTGGGGCTGGGCACGGGCGTTCGCGTCGCCAGCAGCAGCTACGGCGATGACACCAACACCTTCAAGAACGAGGCGCGCGCCTTCGTCGACGCCTCCCTCTCCTATGATTTCGGCTACCGCAATCCCGACCTCGAAGGCGTGAAGCTGCAGGTCAACGCCAAGAACCTGTTCGATAATCAGAGGACCATCTGCTCGGCCGGCTATTGCTATCGCGACGAGGGCCGCTCGCTGCTCGCCAGCTTGCGCTATGGCTTTTGATGTCCGTCGTCGCCGGCGCAGTCCTGCAGTGCCGGCCTCGCGCCCGTGCCGATAAAGCCAAGGTAATGCCGATGTTCTCCCCCGTGGCGAGCGGATTCCGGTCTTCGGAACCGTCGACTTCGACAAATGCCTCGGCACGTGTTGACGGCGAAACATTCGCCCTGGACACGCAGGCAGAACGCCGTGATCTCTTTGGTCACGGCGGAGCACGCCAGGACGACAGCCACTTGCCTCTCTTCGGTCGCTCCTGTATGAAAACCGCCATGACTTTCCGCGCCACCTCCGTCGCTTCCCGTCAGACCGGCTTTGCTGGCGAGACCGTGCGCGCGCTTGCTTCCACCCTGCTGCTTCTCGGCCTTATCGGCGATCGCCGGGTTCGCTGAAGGAGCGCCCGGCGGTCGAACCGCCGCTCACGCGCACGCTCCTTGGCCAGTGTCAAAATTGGCAAGTCACATCAAGCGAATGAACATCTGATAAAGGCGCCGCTCGGCACCAAATCCGTCTGAAGGCGGATCCCGCGAGCCGCCGGGAGAGACGACAATGAACGCACGAGAAGAAATCCACGCAGATAGTGGGGAGGTCGGCAAGCATGCCGCAGAGGCCATGCCAGAGGCAGCCCGGGGCATGCCAGAGGCAGCCCGGAAATACCAACCTTACCCGACCGTCGGCCTCACCGACCGGATTTGGCCGTCGAAGGTCATCGACAAGGCGCCGATCTGGTGCTCGGTCGACCTGCGCGACGGCAATCAGGCACTGATCGACCCGATGGGCCACGAGCGCAAGGCGCGCATGTTCGCCCTGCTCCTCGACATGGGCTTCAAGGAAATCGAGATCGGCTTCCCGTCGGCCTCGCAGACCGATTTCGATTTTGCCCGCTGGTGCATCGAAGAGGGCAATGTATCAGCCGACGTCTCGCTGCAGGTGCTGGTGCAGTGCCGGCCGGAACTGATCACCCGCACCTTCGAGGCGCTGCAGGGCGCCACCAACCCGATCGTGCATTTCTACAATTCGACCAGCGAATTGCAGCGCCGCGTCGTCTTCGAGAAGGATGTCGCCGGCATCAGGCGGATCGCCACTGATGCGGCCAAGATGATCACCGACATGGCGGCCAAGGCTGGCGGCGGCTACCGTTTCGAATATTCGCCGGAGAGTTTTACCGGCACCGAGCTCGAAGTGGCGCTGGAAATCTGCAACGCCGTCACCGAGATCGTGAAGCCGACGGTAGAAAACAAGCTGATCATCAACCTGCCGTCCACGGTCGAGATGTCGACACCCAACATCTATGCCGATCGTATCGAATGGATGTGTCGCAACCTCGACAACCGCGAGAACCTGCTCATTTCGCTGCATCCGCACAACGACCGCGGCACCGGCATCGCCACCACAGAACTTGGCCTGATGGCGGGCGCGGACCGCGTCGAAGGCACGCTGTTCGGCAATGGCGAACGCACCGGCAATGTCGACATCGTCACCCTGGCGCTCAACATGTACACGCAAGGCGTCGATCCCAAGCTCGATTGCTCCGACATCAACCGGATGAAGGACGTCTACGAATATTCGAACCAGTTGAAGATCCCCGAGCGTCATCCCTATGTCGGCGAGCTCGTCTACACGGCGTTTTCCGGCTCGCACCAGGATGCCATCAACAAGGGCATGAAGGCGTTGCGCAAGGCCAACACACCGTACTGGGAAGTGCCCTATCTGCCGATCGACCCGGCCGATGTCGGGCGCAACTACGAGGCGATCATCCGCATCAACTCGCAGTCCGGCAAGGGCGGCATAGCCTATGTGCTGCAGGCGGACTACGGCCTCAACCTGCCGCGCAACCTGCAGATCGAGTTCAGCCAGGCGATCCAGGCGATCACCGACGCCGAAGGCAAGGAGGTGCCGGTCAAGCGCATCTACGAGCGCTTTCTCGACACCTATGTCGACCAGCCCGGCGCGCGGCTGAAGTTCCTCGACCACCACACCTATCCGGACATCGAGACCAAGGGCCGGCGTGCGGTAGAGGCGGTCATCCTCGACAGCGGCAAGGAGGTGACGATATCAGGCTCCGGGACTGGGCCGATCGACGGCTTCGTCGACGCGCTGTCGCGCCATGTCGGCGTGCCGATGTCGGTGCTCGACTATTCGGAGCACTCCATGCAGCGCGGCTCGAATGCCTCGGCCATCTCCTATGTCGAGATGGAGCACCCCGACGGCAAGCTGTTCGGCGCCGGCATCAACACCAACATCGTGGCCGCTTCGCTGGAAGCCGTGGTTTCCGCCGCCAACCGCATCATCGGCCGAAAGGTCGATTAGACAAGCGTCGAAAGCTAACAGCTGGAGCAAGATGAACCCAGATGGTATCATCTTGCTCCGGTCTTTCGCACCATTAACCACCGGAGAATTATCCGGTGGGGTACGCGATCGCATAATGGATGCATGCTTGTATGGCAGTGCAGGCTCTATATGATTGCGTCTTAACCTGTGCCGACTTCGAAAGGATCGACACTTGCAGCATGCCACGCCTGCCGCCCCCGCAGTGCGCGAGACGTTGGAACGATTGCTAGCCAGCGAAACGTTCGGACGATCCGAGCGAGCGCGTAAACTGCTTCGCTATCTGGTCGAGCGCGAGCAGGCAGGCGAAGCCGACAAGCTCAAGGGCTTTTCCATCGCGATGGATGTTTTCGGCAAGGACGGCGATTTCGATCCGTCGACCGACGCCGTCGTGCGGGTGCAGGCGGGCAGGCTCCGCGAGCTTCTGCAGCATTACTTCGCCAATGAGGGTGTTGCCGAGCCGATCCGCATCGCCATTCCGCGTGGCGGCTATGTTCCATCCTATGAACTCAACGCGATCCGCCTGCCGGTCGAGCCGGCGCCGGAGGAACACGCCGAGGCGGCGGCCACCTTGTCGGGATCGCTCGAAGAACCAGGTATGGCCGCTCGTGCCGCATCGTTGATGTCCCCTGTCGTTCGCGAGCCGGCGCCCTCGCTGCTGCGCCATCTCCAGTTCTTCTGGTTGGCGATCGCTCTGGTCATCGCCATGCTGGGAGTGCTGATCCTTCGTCAGGGAAGCGGCGCATTGCTGGCGGGAAGCGATACCGCGTCGACGATCGAAAACGCAGTGGCAACCGGCAGCATTGCGCCATGGGCTCCGATTGAAACCCTTCCGCTCGTCTACATTGCAGTGAAAGCCGACAGCGCCGAGGCTGCCCGCGTCGCGGCATCGCTGCGCGCCGGCCTCAGCGGCTTCGATACGGTCAACTTCATCGGTCGGGACGCCGACGGCCCGCCCGATCCGGTCACCGATGCAATCAGCTTCGTATTCGATGTCTTGCCGGGACCAACGGCAGGCGATGTCACCCTGGAGCTTCAAAGCGTGGCGACCGGACGGGTCCTGCTGTCACGCAATTTGACTGCCGCCGACAGCACACCCACCACCGTCGAGGACAGTGTCGCCGGCATTTTGAGTTCGGCCATTCCCGCCTCGGGCACGATCTACAACTATATCGAACAGAGCGGCCTTCAAACCGGCCTGACGGAATGTCTGCTGCTCAACGACAAATACTATCTCGACCAGGGCGCCAAAACCCATGAGGCTGCCTATCGCTGTCTCGAAAACCTGGTCAATCGGGATGCGAAATCGTCGCTCGTCTATTCGGAACTCGCGGCCCTGCATCTCGAGACGGCGACCGATCACTACGCCTATCCAGCCGGTGCAACGATCGAACAGGCGCTGTCGCTTGCCCGTCGCGCCGTGCAGATGGGGCCGACCAGCCCTTATGCGCACCGTGCCTATGGCTATCTCAATTCCCGCCTCGGCAATTCGGAGGAATCGATCCGCTGGATGCATAAGGCCTACGAACTCAACCCTTACGATCTCAGCATGGCGGCAGCTTACGCCTATGGGCTGATTTTCGCCGGTAGGTACAGGGAGGGAACACCGATCCTTGCGCACGCCGCCGAAACCTCCAGCGCCCATCCGACCTGGTGGGACTACGGGCTTTTCGTCGGCCAGTTCATGACGGGCGATATGAACAAGGCCGCGCTTGCCAGCGAGGCGTTGCAAGCGACGCCGACGAAATCGCACTATCTGGCTGCGCGGCTGATCGGCGCGAAGGCAGCCGGCCGCGATCAACTGGCGCACGAACTCGTGAACCAGATGACTGTCAAATTCCCGAAATTCGCTGCCGATCCGCGCGCGACCTTTGTCGAGAGGCGATACCCCGCCGATCTGACCGATCGGCTGGTCGAGGCCTTGCGTGCCGCCGGGCTCGGCAACGCCAGCTAGAAAATTGCACGGCAGATCGCAAAAATTTTACTGGCCATCGTCTTAGACAAGGCGCAATCCAGCCACAATTCGCAATTCGCATAAAAACCATAAATTTTCATGATTTCATCCCTTTACACTGCCGAACGGGGCGCCGGCCCGAGGACAGTTGTCTTCCTGCATGGCTTCGGCGGCTGCCACGACGACTGGCACGAGGTGATTTCGACACTGGCGTTTGGTTCACGGACGCTGGCCTACGATCTTCCGGGCCATGGGCTATCCCTCGATTTCCCGGGTGGCGGTCCGGCCAAGGCGGCCGCTCGGGCCGTTCTTGCGGATCTCGCCGCGCGCAGAATTAAGAGGGTGCATCTCGTCGGCCATTCTATGGGCGGAGCGGCGGCAGTGCTGATGGCATTGGCCGAACCCGAAAGGATAGCGTCGCTGACGCTTCTGGCGCCGGGCGGTTTTGGGACTGAGATCAATGGGCCGCTGTTGCGCCGTTATGCCGCCGCTGCCGGCAAGAGTGAAGTCCGCGCCTGCCTCGCCGCCATGTCCGGACCGCAAAGCCTGCCCTCGGAGCGCATCGTGGATGTTCTTGGCGAAATGCGTGCCCGTCCCGGCCAGTTGCAGAAACTTGTCGACATCGCTGCAGCCATGACCAGGGGCGATCGGCAGGGCGTCATCCCGCGCGAACGGCTCGAAACGCTTGATATGCCGGTGATGGTGGTTTGGGGGATAGATGACGCGGTGCTGCCCTTCACCCAGGCAGACGGTATGCCGACGCATTTCCACCTGCACCACGTGTTGGAGGCTGGCCATATGCTGATCGAGGAAGCGCCCGGCCTGATCGCCGAGATCGTCCGCCGCAATATGAAACGCCGCAGCAGGCCGTTTCGTCCGAAATCCGCCGCCGCGGCGAACTGATCCGCCCCTGCCAAAGCGCGGCTTCCAGCCTGGTTTGTCCGCTCAATGCATGTCGCCCAAAAGTGCGTTGCGGTTTTGGGATAACGACATGCATAAAAACAGGACTTTAATGCGCGTCGCATGAACCCTTTCAGACGCGACGCGCTTTAGACGCCTATCGATCACACAAGTGCATTTTGCCAACGGCTGTGTTAATTCGATGTTAACCAAACCCGCGAGGCAACGCCGATGAAGGACGCAGGCGAGAACATCACACAGATCGATCAGTCGCGAAAACTGTCCGATGCCATCCGCGACGTGAAGAACGCCTTCGCCGACCGCGACGACGTCGTGGTCGACATGCGCGAGGCGCATCGCATGCGGCTCGATTTGCTTGCCGCCGAACTCGCGCCCATCTTTGCCGACGTGCCCGCCGACATGGACAATTTCGACTTCGCCGTCTCGTCCGGGCTGCAGCCGCGCCTGTGGATCGACGCCGTCAGCCATGTCGCCATGGGACGCGACCGCCGCACCTATCGCTTCCTCAGGGATACGCGCATCGGCCGCGTGGTGCTCGCCGAATCGACCGAGATGAAACCGGTTGCCGATCAGGTGACGCGCTACGTCGCGGAGCGTGTCGTCGAACGCCAGAGAATGATGGAAGGCGGGGTCGAGCAGGCTGTCGCCGGACTGAAACGTGCCTTGGTCCCTGAAGCCGAGCCGCCGCTGCAATCCGTCCGGCGCGGCAAGGGTTGGTCGGCCTTCCTCTCCGGTCTCGGCCTGATCGCCGCCGGCGCCTTGGTCGGACTGGCTGTATCGATCGTGTTGTTCTGGGACCGCCTCGTTGCGATGGGACTGAGCTTCAGGCCATAGCGTTCGCGCCAAGTTCCAGAACCTCCAGGTCGGAAGGCGGGATGGCCGGGCCGGTCAGGCCGCGTCGCGTCAGCCTGATCCGCCAGTTGTCCTTTTCGCCATCGATCTCCAACAGATTATATTGCGCCGCTGGGTGCCTGCCGCCTGGCGCCTGCCCTGCGGCGGCGACGCCGACCACCGGAATTTTGGCGCCGCGCCCGCCGATGAAGAACAGCGTCGGCTCGTGCGAGTGGCCGTGCAGCACAAGCTCGGCCCCGTGCCGCTGAACGAGCTTGTGGAAGCGGGCAATGCCAAACAGCCGCTTGGGCTGCGAAACGGCGCCGCGCACCGGCGGATGGTGGATCATGATCACCCGGAACAGCCCGCGCTTGGCGGTGGCATCGAGCACTACGCGCAGCCTTTCCGCCTGATCCTCCAGAAAGAAGCCGTTGGCCATGAACGGAGCCGTGGCCCGCGCCGTCGTCACACCGATCAGCGCGACGTTGCCACGCACGCGCAGATAGGGAAAGGCGTCGCGGTCTACCGGCGTATTGACGCCGTCGCCGGTCATCCACGCCGTCCACGACCGGCAGGCCTTGTCGAAGGCGCCAGGCACATAGGCGTCGTGGTTTCCCGGAACGACCGACACATCATCGGGAGAACCCAGCGTCTCCAGCCAGTGCTTGCCCATCTCGATCTCACCGTCGAGCGCCAGATTGACCAGATCGCCGGTGACCGCAAGGTGATCCGGTGCGCTCGCCTTGATATCGGCGACGATGGTGTCGATGACGGCATCGCGCATGTGGCGGCGGCGGTTGCGCTGCCAGTTGACGTAACCGACCACCCGCTTGGAGGCGAGATCGCGATAGGTTACACCGGGGAGCGGTCCCAGATGGATATCGGAAATATGCGCGAGCCTGAACATCCTCCCTTCATAAGCGACGCGCGCGCTGCTTTCCACCCACGGTTTCGTGGGTGATGACGCGGCCCGAACCGAAGCAGGCCTTCCGCCAGACCGGCTGGCCGGGTCTCAGGGCAAGGCTGTTTCATCTGTATTTCGTGCTGCGGCGGCCGATGACGCTCGGGGTGCGCGGCCTGGTCCACGACCGCACGTCCAATTCCGTCTTCCTCATTCGCCACACCTATGTACCGGGCTGGCAGCTTCCCGGCGGTGGCGTCGAGCTGGGCGAGACGATGATCGAGGCGCTGGCGCGCGAGCTCTCCGAGGAGGCCAATATTGCATTGACCGCGCTGCCGGTGCTGAAATCGATGCACTTCAACCGGCGGGCTAGCCGCCGCGACCATGTCGGACTCTATTTGGTCGAGCAGTTCAATCAGACGGCGCCGAAGCTGCCGGACCGCGAGATCGCCGCGGCCGGTTTCTTTCCGCTTGACCGCCTGCCGGAAGGAACGACGCCGTCCACGTTGCGGCGGATTGCCGAGATTTTTGGCGGCGCGGCGGCGTCGCCCTACTGGTAGATCACGCCGCTTTCCTGAACCGCGCCCGATCATGCGGCGCCGCGTAGCCCAGCTCCGGTCCGACCGGCACGATGCGGGTCGGGTTGATCGTGTCGTGGCTGCCGTAATAGTGCGCCTTGATGTGGTGCAGGCTCACCGTGCCTGCCACTTCAGGGACCTGATAGAGGTCGCGCAGATAGTTCGACAGGTTCGGATAGTCGGCGATGCGGCGCAGGTTGCACTTGAAATGGCCGACATAGACCGGATCGAAGCGGACCAGCGTGGTGAACAGCCGCCAATCGGCCTCTGTAATGCGGTGCCCGACGAGATAACGCTGGCGAGACAGACGGTCCTCGAGTTGGTCGAGCGCCGAGAACAGTTCGCCAAACGCTTCCTCATAGGCCGCTTGCGTGGTGGCGAAGCCGGCCCGGTAGACGCCGTTATTGACTGAGGGATAGACCAGCGCATTGACGGCGTCGATCTCGCCGCGCAGTGCTTTCGGATAGAAGTCGAGGCTGGCATCACCCCATTCGTCGAAGGCTGAATTGAGCATCCGGATGATCTCGGAGGACTCATTGGAGACGATTGTTTGTTCTTGCCTGTCCCATAGAACCGGCACCGTCACGCGGCCGGAATAAGCGGGATCGGCCTTGGTGTAGATCTGATGCAGGAAATCGAGCCCGTAGAGCGTGTCGCCGGTGGCGCCGTCCTCGGTCAGGAACGTCCAGCCATCGGCGCCCATGAAGTGGTGGACGACCGAGACGGAAATCACGTCCTTGAGCCTCTTCAGCGCGCGAAAGATCAGCGTGCGGTGCGCCCAGGGACAGGCAAGCGAGACATAGAGATGGTATCGACCGGGCTCGGCCATGAAGCCGCGCTTGCGGCCCTCGGCTGGTGCGCCATCGCGAGTGACCCAATCGCGCCATTGCGACTGTGCCCGCATGAACTTGCCACCACTGTCCGCGGTGTCGTACCCGCGATCATGCCACCTGCCTTGGACCAGCAGTCCCATACTAAATCTCCTTGCGTCCTCCTCATCATTTAGGCGCAAGGCGGCGCTGCCGAAGTCGTCATGTGCTGAACAGACCGTCACTTGGGCGAAACGGCAGGCGAAAACGGCCGATTGCAGCGGCTGGAAATTGATGCTAGCGGACAATCCGCATGTTCGACTTTGCTTTGATCCGGTTCGACCGACGACGAAAGGGCGCCCGCGCTTGATAAAGCGCTGACTGGCGAACGCTGCCGTTTGCAGCAAACCTTTCCTCGTATACCGGAACGCAAAGACCATGAGCCTTGCCGACGTGAAATACCTGCCGGAAACTCCGGCGCATGACCTCGAAATCGAAGCCATCAACGACGAAGCCTTCGGGCCGGGCCGTTTCGTGCTGGGCGCCTACAAGATCCGCGAGGGCGGCCCGCATGAACGCGCCCTGTCCTTTGTGGCCGTCGATGGCGATATCGTTGTCGCCTCGGTGCGCATGACGCGTATCGCGGCAGGCGCCGGCCGCGCGCTGATGCTCGGACCGCTTGCCGTGCGGCCGGCCTTCAAGAATCTCGGCATCGGCCGCCGGCTGGTGGCAATCGCGCTGGAAGCCGCCGCCAAGGCCGGCATGCCTGCCGTGATGCTTGTTGGCGACGAGCCCTATTATGGCCCGCTCGGCTTCAAGAGAATCCCGCGTGGGCAAATCTCCATGCCGCGCCCGGTCGATCTCGACCGGCTTTTGTCGCACGAGATCGTGCCGGGCGCGGTGTCAAGGCTGGTGGGGGAGGTTTGCCACGCCGATCAGGCAAGGGTTGCCGCGCACGTCGCCGCGATGGCGTGACCATCCGGATGCTGTTGCGCCGTTCTGTCGGGCTTCGTAGCATATGGCCGGCAGGATGGAGGACGCCGGCATGAACCCTAACGGCCAGATTGCGATCGTCACCGGCGGTGGCTCCGGCCTCGGCGAGGCGACGGCGCGGGCGCTGGCCGCGAAGGGCGCCGGCGTTGCCATCCTCGACCTCGGCATCGACCGTGCGGCGAAGGTTGCGGCTGATATCGGCGGCATCGCCGTCCAATGCGACGTGAGCAGCGCCGACGGCGCTGCTGCTTGCGTGGCGGAAGTGGCAAAAAAGCTCGGCGAACCCCGTATCCTGGTTAATTGCGCCGGCATCGCCATCGGCTTGAAGACAATCGGCAAGGACGGCCCGCATCCGCTCGACCAGTACCGCAAGGTGATCGAGGTCAATCTGATCGGCACCTTCAACATGATCCGCCTCGTCGCCGACCGGGCCGCGAAGCTTGCGCCGCTGGAGGGCGGCGAGCGCGGCGTCATCGTCAACACGGCATCGGTCGCCGCCTATGACGGTCAAATCGGCCAGGCGGCCTATTCGGCCTCCAAGGGCGGCGTCGTCGGCATGACGCTGCCGGTGGCGCGCGACCTCGCCCGGTCGGGCATTCGCGTCTGCACCATTGCGCCCGGCATCTTCAAGACGCCGATGATGGCCGGCATGCC
>NZ_RZTI01000036.1:39272-47690 GCF_003997275.1 Mesorhizobium sp. M6A.T.Ce.TU.002.03.1.1 | reverse complement strand
CCGCGGGCATTGATGCGCGGGCCGATCAGATAGGCCAGATGGAAGGTGCTGACCGGCTCGCCGATGCGCGAGACCCGCGCCAGCGCCGCCAGTCCTTCGTTCCTCTGCTGGCGCGCCATCTGCAGCCCTTTGACCACGAAAGCGCGGTTGACGCCGGTCAGCGGCACCACGTCGCAAACGGTCGCCAGCGCCACGAGGTCGAGCAAGCCAAGCAGATCCGGCGGTGCGGCATCCGGCAGCCGGTCGCGCAGGATCTTCGCCGTCTGCACCAGAGCCAGGAAGACGACGCCGGCGGCACAAAGATGGCCCTGCCCCGAAAGGTCGTCCTCGCGATTGGGATTGACAACCGCTACCGCCGCCGGCAACGGGCCGCCTAGCTGGTGATGGTCGAGCACTACGACATCGGCGCCGGCAGCCTTCGCCGCGTCGATGGAAACGGCGCTATTGGTGCCGCAATCGACGGTGACGATCAGCGTCGCGCCGCGCGAGACGAGCTCGCGCATGGCTTCCGGATTGGGGCCGTACCCCTCGAAGATGCGGTCCGGGATGTAGATCTCCGATGGCACGGAGAAATGCGCGAGAAACCGCTTGAGCAGCGCCGATGAGGCCGCGCCATCGACATCGTAATCGCCGAAGATCGCCACCTTTTCCCCGGCAACGATTGCCGCGGCGATGCGGGCAGCGGCCTTGTCCATGTCGGTCAGCGACGCCGGGTTCGGCAAAAGGTCGCGGATGGTCGGATCAAGGAACCGCTCGGTCTGCTCGGCGGTCACGCCGCGTCCGGCAAGGACGCGCGCGACGATGTCCGGCACGCCATAGCCTTGCGCTATGGCAAGCGCGGTCATGTCCTGCCGCTCGGTCAGCCGGTGTTCCCAGGAAACACCAGTGGCCGACTGCCTTACATCGAGGAAGATACGGTTTTCGCCCGTCATGCGACGCGCCGTCTGCGGATTGTCATTTCTCACAATATGCGACGGCTAGCCGAGTCGGGAATCAAAACTTTTCCAGATCCTGGTGCCTTGCTTTGATCTCGCGCACGGTTCGTGACGACGAGCGCAGCACGATCGTATGCGTGGTGATGGAATTGCGGCCGAACTTGACGCCGGCCAGCATGTTGCCGTCGGTCACGCCGGTTGCGGCGAACAGCACATCGCCGCGCGCCATGTCTTGTGTGCGATAAACCCGCTTCGGGTCGGAAATGCCCATCTTGGCCGCGCGCTCCACCTTTTGCGGCGTGTCGAGGATCAGCCTTCCCAGAATCTGGCCGCCGGTGCAGCGCAACGCTGCCGCTGCCAGAACGCCCTCCGGCGCGCCGCCGGTGCCGAGATAGATGTCGATGCCGGTTTCATCCGGATCGGTGGTATGGATGACGCCGGCGACGTCACCATCGCCGATCAGCCGGATCGCAGCGCCCGTGGCGCGCACCGCTTCGATCAGCGCGCCATGGCGCGGCCGGTCGAGGATGCAGGCGGTGATCTCCGACACCGCCACGGCCTTGGCCCTGGCCAGGCTCGCGATGTTTTCGGCCGGCGAGGCATCGATGTCGATGACACCGTCCGCATATCCCGGGCCAACGGCGATCTTGTCCATATAGACGTCGGGCGCGAACAGGAGGCTGCCCTTTTCCGCAATGGCAATGACGGCCAGCGCATTGGGCAGGTTCTTGGCGCAGATCGTCGTGCCTTCGAGCGGATCCAGCGCGATATCGACCGCCGGGCCTTTGCCGGAGCCGACCTCTTCGCCGATGTAGAGCATCGGGGCCTCGTCGCGCTCGCCCTCGCCGATCACCACCGTGCCGTTGATGGCGAGACGGTTGAGCTCCTCGCGCATCGCGTCGACTGCGGCCTGGTCGGCGGCCTTTTCGTCGCCGCGTCCGCGCAGCCTGGCCGCCGCAACCGCGGCGCGTTCGGTGACACGCACCAGTTCCATGGTGAGTATCCGGTCAAGGCCGGCGACGATGTTCTGGGCAACGTTCATCGGTGGACAATCCTCGTTGGTGCATTGCCTCCCGCCAGAGGCGCGCTGGTTGTGTCAAAGCTCCATGACAACAGCAAGACCTGAGCGGGTCTTTTTTGAAAACACAACGATATCAATCGATTGAAAGGAAAGCGTAAATCTCTACTCTGCCCGCTCGATGCGAATGACTTGAGGCTTGTCGGTCAGATGGTCGTCCTTAGTTATGCCTTCGACGGCCTTGCGCACCGCAGCTTCTGTCGTCTCGTGGGTGACGAGGATGACCGTCTTCTGCAAAGCGGTATCCGGCCCGGCGGCGTGCTGCACGATCGATTCCAGCGAAATGTCGTTGTCGGCCATGCGCTTGGCGATGGCGGCAAAGACGCCGATGCGGTCATGCACGGTCAGCCGGATGAAATAGCCGCCGGCATGGCTGCGCATCTGCGCCTTCTTGTAAGGTCGCAATTCCTTCGCCGGCAGGCCGAAGACCGGACCGTGCTGGAAACCGGGCCGGCTCTTGGCGATGTCGGCAATGTCGCCGACCACTGCCGATGCGGTGGCATTGCCGCCGGCACCGGGACCGGAGAGCAAAAGCTCGCCAAGGATGTCGGTTTCGATGGCCACCGCATTGGTGACGCCGTGCACCTGCGCGATGACCGAGGCTGTCGGCACCATGGTCGGGTGCACGCGCTGTTCGATACCGCTTTCCGTGCGCTGGGCGACGCCGAGCAGTTTAATCCGGTAGCCGAGATCGCCGGCCGCTCGGATGTCGGCCTGGCTGATGTTGGAAATGCCTTCCATGTAGATGTCGTTGGCGGCAATCCTCGTGCCGAAGGCAAGGCTGGTCAGGATCGACAGCTTGTGCGCGGTGTCGTGGCCCTCGATGTCGAAGGTCGGGTCGGCCTCGGCATAGCCCAGCCGTTGCGCGTCCTTCAGGCAGGCGTCGAACGACAGGCCTTCGGCTTCCATGCGGGTCAGGATATAGTTGCAGGTGCCGTTGAGGATGCCGAAGACACGGGTTACCGAATTGCCGGCCATCGCCTCGCGCATCGTCTTGATGACCGGAATGCCGCCCGCCACCGCCGCCTCGTAATTGAGCAGCACGCCCTTCTTCTCAGCGATCTCGGCCAGCGCCACGCCATGCTTGGCGAGCAGGGCCTTATTGGCGGTGACGACGTGGCGGCCGGCTTCAAGCGCCGCTTTCACGGAAGAGCGCGACGGCCCCTCGTCGCCGCCGATCAGCTCGACGAGGACATCGATGTCGGCGGTCTGCGCCATTCCTACCGGATCGTCGAACCACTTGGCCGCGCCAAGATCGACGCCGCGGTCGCGTTTGCGATCGCGGGCCGAAACGGCTGCCACAACGACCTCGCGGCCGCATTGCCGCGTCAGTTCCGCCGCCTTGTCGCGCAGCACACGCGCCACCGACGCGCCGACGGTGCCGAGACCGGCAATTCCAACACGCAACGCTTCAGCCATGTCCGGCGACGCCCCTCAAGGATTTGGTCGATGTGATATCGGGCAACTCAACGATGCGCGGCGAGCGGCACCACATTGTTGGGCTGCTTGGCGCTGGACGCCAGGAAACGCTTGATGTTGCGCGCCGCCTGCCGGATCCGGTGCTCGTTCTCGACCAGCGCGATGCGCACATGGTCGTCGCCGTGCTCGCCGAAGCCGACGCCCGGCGCCACCGCCACGTCGGCGTGCTCGATCAGAAGCTTGGAGAATTCGAGCGAGCCGAGATGCTTGAACGGCTCCGGTATCGGCGCCCAGGCAAACATCGACGCCGCCGGCGCAGGAACAGTCCAGCCGGCGCGGCTGAAGGCGTCGACCATGACGTCGCGGCGCTTGTGGTAGATATCGCGCACTTCGGCGATGTCGGCGCCGTCGCCGTTGAGCGCGTGCGCGGCCGCCACCTGGATCGGCGTGAAGGCGCCATAGTCGAGGTAGGACTTGACCCTGGTCAGCGCCGAGATCAGCCGCTCGTTGCCCACGGCAAAACCCATGCGCCAGCCCGGCATGGAAAAGGTCTTCGACATCGAGGTGAACTCGACCGCCACGTCGATCGCACCCGGCACCTGCAGCACCGAGGGCGGCGGATTGCCGTCGAAATAGATTTCCGAATAGGCAAGGTCCGACAGGATGATGATGTCGTTCTTCTTGGCGAAGGCCACCACGTCCTTGTAGAAATCGAGCGAGGCGACCTGCGCCGTCGGGTTCGACGGGTAATTGAGGATCAACGCCAGCGGCTTCGGGATCGAATGGCGGATGCCGCGCTCCAGCGCCGGAATGAAGCCATCGTCCGGCTCCACTTGCAACGAGCGGATGACGCCGCCCGACATGATGAAACCGAAAGCGTGGATCGGATAGGTCGGATTAGGGCACAGGATCACGTCGCCGGGCGCGGTGATCGCCTGCGCCATATTGGCAAAACCTTCCTTCGAGCCCAGCGTCGCCACCACTTGCGTGTCCGGGTCGAGTTTCACGCCGAAACGGCGGGCATAGTAACTGGCCTGGGCGCGGCGCAGGCCGGGAATGCCGCGCGACGACGAATAACGATGCGTGCGCGGATCGCGCACGACCTCGCATAATTTGTCGACGATGGCCTTGGGCGTCGGCAGGTCCGGATTGCCCATGCCAAGGTCGATGATGTCGGCGCCGCGCGAGCGGGCACTGGCCTTCAGCCGGTTGACCTGCTCGAAGACATAGGGCGGAAGCCGGCGGACCTTGTGAAATTCTTCCATATCAATTCCAGAGGTGGGTCAATTCCAGAGGTGGTTTTCGGTCGCGCGATATAACCCTATTTGCAGGTAGGGTCGAGGGCGGGATCGCATTTGGCTTCGATCTGCTTCAGTGCATCGGCGCCGTGCTGCTTTGCCAGCGCGTTCAGCGTCGCCGGGTTCGTCACCCTGACAGCGCCGCCTTTCGAGCCTTGGGTCTGCTCGTCGGCCTTCAACTGGGCGAGCTTGGCGTTCTTTTCCGCGTCGGTGAACTGCTCCGCCGCCACCTTCGGCGGAATATTCAGGTTCGGATAGGTGCCGGTATCCTTCGGCCCGTCGGTAGCCGAGACCGGCGTGGCGCCTTCGATGTTGGTGCTCGAACAGCCGGCGATCGCCAGCAAAACGACCGCCGCGCCCATGCGGCAAAAACGACCAGTGCCAGAAAAACCGGTTTCGCCAATATTAATCGTCATATTGTTTCCTTAGGCAGCCGAGGTAGAGCGCATTGGACCCTGTCGGATGTCCCATGATAATATGTCAAGAAAACGCTTCGGGAGGAACCCCGCCAACCATGTCCAAAACACCCGATTCGGGCAAAGCGGAAGATGACCGGCCTTCGACCGTCGAGCAATATCTGGTGAAGGACCCGGAACGCTTCGCCTTGAACATGGCGCGCATGATCGAGCAGGCCGGCAAGGCGGCTTCCGCATGGGCCGAGCCGCGGGAAAAAGGCGAGGTGCGCGACCATGTCGCCGAGCCGTTCGTCGACATGGTGAAAACCTTCTCCAAGCTCAGCGAATACTGGCTTTCCGACCCGCAGCGCGCGCTGGAGGCGCAGACGCGGCTGTTCTCCGGCTATATGACCGTCTGGGCCAACTCCATCCAGCGCATCAGCGCCGGCAGCGAAGATGCCGACGACGCGGTCAAGCCCGAGCGCGGCGACAAGCGTTTCCAGGACCCCGAATGGGGCCGCAACGCTTTCTTCGATTTTCTCAAGCAGGCTTATCTCGTCACCTCGCGCTGGGCGTCCGAGCTGGTCGAGCACGCCGATGGCCTGGACGAGCACACCCGCCACAAGGCCAGCTTCTACGTCAAGCAGGTGGCCAACGCCATCTCGCCGTCGAATTTCATCCTGACCAACCCGGAACTGTTTCGCGAGACAATCGCCTCGAATGGCGAAAACCTAGTGCGCGGCATGAGGATGCTGGCCGAGGACATTGCAGCCGGCAAGGGCGACCTGAAACTGAGGCAGGCCGATTATTCGCCCTTCGAGATCGGCAAGAACCTGGCCACGACACCCGGCAAGGTGGTGGGTCGCAGCGATGTCGCCGAGATCCTGCAATACGATCCGGCGACCGAGACCGTGCTCAAGCGGCCGCTGCTGATCTGCCCGCCATGGATCAACAAATTCTACATTCTCGATCTCAACCCGCAAAAATCCTTCATCCGCTGGGCGGTCGAGCAAGGCCACACCGTTTTCGTCATCTCCTGGATCAATCCTGACGAGCGGCACGGCACCAAGAGCTGGGAGGCCTATATCCGAGAAGGCCTGCAATACGGTCTGGACACGATCGAGAAGGCCACCGGTGAGAAGGACGTCAACGCCGTCGGCTATTGCGTCGGCGGCACGCTTATGGCGGCGGCCCTGGCGCTGATGGCGCAGGAAGGCGACCACCGCATCAAATCCGCCACCTTCTTCACCACCCAGGTCGATTTCACCTATGCCGGCGACCTGAAAGTGTTCGTCGACGAGGAGCAGGTCGCGGCCGTCGAAAAGGCGATGAACGAGAAAGGCTATCTCGACGGCACCAAGATGGCGACCGCCTTCAACATGCTGCGCTCTGGCGACCTGATCTGGCCCTATGTCGTCAACAACTACATGCGCGGCAAGGATCCGCTGCCCTTCGACCTGCTCTACTGGAACGCCGATTCGACCCGCATGGGCGCGGCCAACCATTCCTTCTACCTGCGCAATTGCTATCTCGAGAACAGACTTTCGCAAGGCATGATGGAGCTGGCGGGCCGCGTTGTGTCGCTGAAGGACGTCACCATCCCGGTCTACAACCTCGCCTCGAAGGAAGATCACATCGCGCCGGCGCTTTCGGTTTTCCTCGGCTCGAAATATTTCGGCGGAGAGGTCGATTACGTCATGGCCGGCTCCGGCCACATCGCCGGCGTCGTCAATCCGCCGGCGGCGCAGAAGTATCACTACTGGACCGGCGGCAAGCCGGCGGGCGACTTCGACCAGTGGGTCGCCAACGCCACCGACCATCCCGGCTCCTGGTGGCCGCACTGGCAACGCTGGATCGAGGCCAGGGACAACACCCGCGTGCCGGCCCGCAAACCCGGCAAGCGCATGAAAACCCTGGGCGACGCGCCAGGCACCTATGTCAAGGTGCGTGTGTAACCTTCTGTAATGTGTGGTGAGTTGACGCGCCGGTAAAAGAGGACGAAATGGTGTCGTCAACCCTTAACTAGCCCCGATTCCTCTCTAGCCGTCGAAATACTCTGGGGCTTGCGGATTTGACACAGGTCTCGTTTCCGTTCGGGGACAAGGAATTATTTCGGCGAGACGTTGCGACGCCGCGCCAATGCCGTACCGGCCGGACATCGAGGGGGAATTTTGTTTTGAAATCAGCAGGATCGCGCCTCGCGAAGGGAGAACGCCGCGCCATTGCCGCCGCGCTTTTCTCCGTGCTCCTGGCGTCCTGCACCTCGGCCGGCGACCCGTCCCTGTCGGTCGGCATGCCAGGGTACAACGCCTCGGCTACGGACATCAGCACCGCCTCCGGCACGCAACAGGTCGCCGCCGATTCGTCGTCGCAGATCACGACTTCACAGATGACGATGACCGCCGAGGGCGATGCAAGCCTTCCCGAGCAGGTCGCTTATGTGCCGATGGCGAAGCCGGGCACCCAGGAGGGCGCCAAGTCCGATGCCGGCTTCCCAGTCACGGCTCCTGCGGGTGCCGAAGCGACTGCGGGCCAGACGCCGCAGCCACAGGAACAGTCCGCGCAGACGGTTGAGCAGGTCGACGCTGCTACGCAGAAGACACAAACAGCCGATGCCGGCACGGCCGCGCCGAAGTCCAAGGCCGAGGCCTCCGCGCCGGCGATGAACAATCCGGTCTATGTGACCGCTGGAGAGCCGCAGCCGCAGCCGCAGGCCTATGCGCCGAAGAAGAAGGGGTTCCTCGCCTCTTTGTTCAGCGCCACGCCCGCCTCGGCGGCACCTGCTCCGCAGGCCAACAACAGGTCGGGCGAGCAACCGGCGACCGCTCAGCCCAAGGCGGAAGCGGCAAAACCGACCATCACTTTGGCCTCGGCCAAAGCGGCTGTAAAGCCGGCGCAACTGGCTTCGATCGGCGATACCAGCCATTTCACCGACGACGCGCTGCCTGGCGTACGCAAGACCGCACTCTTCGAGATCAAGCGCAAATCCGGCCTCGACGACGAGAGCGACGTCGATTTGAACGAGGATGAAGGCGGCGCCTATCAGGTGGCATCCGCCGCCGGCCTTGCCCGGTTGGCACCCAACGGCCTTTTGAAGCAGACCGAGAATGTCGATGTTGCTTGCCTGAAGCCTTCGCTGGTCCGCGTGCTGAAGACGATCGAGGGTCACTACGGCAAGAAGATGATCGTCACCTCCGGCTACCGCGACCCGGCCCGCAACCGCCGCGCCCGGGCATGTTGCGGATATAGCTAGCCAGTTGCGCTTTCGAGACGCCTGGAACCTGGATGTCGGC
>NZ_RZTI01000036.1:0-39262 GCF_003997275.1 Mesorhizobium sp. M6A.T.Ce.TU.002.03.1.1 | reverse complement strand
AGAATTCGCTGCACATGTATTGCGCCGCCGCCGACATCCAGGTTCCAGGCGTCTCGAAAGCGCAACTGGCTAGCTATATCCGCAACATGCCCGGGCGCGGCGGCGTCGGCACCTACTGCCATACCGAATCCGTTCACATCGACGTCGGCCCCGAGCGCGACTGGAACTGGCGCTGCCGCCGCCGGCGGTAAGCTGGTTCTCCCTCCCGTTTGTGTAACATCCGCAGTGTGCCGTCCGAGGACGGCATGGGATGGCGCGTAGAGCCGGCTAAATCGCCGAAAAGGCGTGGTTTTGCGGCCACTGAAAAAAGTTGTCGCAGGCGGCGGCAGACGGGTTGCCGGTTTGGTGCAACGCAACTATAAGCGCTCACATCTGAGCGCGCCCATCGTCTAGCGGTCAGGACACCGCCCTTTCACGGCGGTAACAGGGGTTCGATTCCCCTTGGGCGTACCAGACAAATCAAGCACTTTAAGCCTCTTCGGCCCGATTTCATCGAATATCCACCGAATAAACCCCCGCGAATTTCAGCGAACAGATTCGGCGTGAGCCGGAATCCGCCTTGTTGCTTTCCAAGGGTTCCCTGCCACTATCGGCAGGTCCGCGCGACATGGCCGCGACATGGGAGGGGCACTCGAATGGCCGACTACCGGGAGATTTCGCAGGAGTATGCGAAGAGCGCTATCGGCGCAGCGATGTTGATCAATGCCGGCGCGTCGGTCGCCGTTCTAAGCCAAGTGGCCGAGCTCTATAAGCTTGACCTGCTGAGTTCCGTTGTCTGGTCAGTCATGGCTTGGACCGTCGGCGTGGTCCTGGCAGCCCTCGCCTGGCCGACCGCCTTTCTGTCTTCGAGATTTGTGGACAAAAGCGAGAGAGACCAAGGCATGGAGCGAGCTTACCTAGAGGTATCAAATCGGTGGATGGCCGTTGGCCTAATCTTGGTCTTTGCCTCTATTCTTTGCTTCGCACGAGGTGCGGCCTACATGGTGGCCCAATCTTCGTTTATATCGGAACATCCGCCGATTCCGGCCGCCTCGCCGTGAAAAAAGCCCGCGACCGTGAGGAAGCGCAAGCGCGCCGATGACAACCCGACCCGCCAACAGAAGATGGCCACAGGATATCGGTTTTTTCTTTTCGATAGCCTGCTTTTCGGCCGGCGTGGTGTGTACCTTTGTCCTCCGGAATCATGACGAGCCTTCTGACTCAAGCGTGGTTTGCACGATATTCCTGCTCATCATGGTGTTTTTTACCCGCTACGGTCGGGCCAAATTCGAGGACCATTTCAGGGGTTTCAAAGAGGCCGGCTGGACGGAGGAGATGATCATCCAGGTTGGGCGCGCTCAAGCAGCGATCGCTGGAATTGTTTCACTGGTCTGCTTGATGACCATAGTCAAAAATTACCTCGTTCAGTAAGGCTTCTTCGGCCCGGCCTCTCGGAACTCGAATGCTGCTGGACCCATGGCAATGGGTTTTCCGTAGAGATTGGAAAGAATTTCCTGCCTGGCACATATTTGAAAAGCCCGCCACCTGAGGCAGCGGGCATTCCGATCAGACTTCGCGGAATAATGGTGGACCTGAGACGTTGTCGATAGAGAACACCCTACCAAAGGAGGTTATCGATATGCGCCTTTTCGTCCTGTTTTCGGTATTACTTTTGACTGCCTGCATGACAGCACCACGCGGCGCGGCTCCACCCGCACCGCCAACCGCGTCTACATCGAGCGGGAGCAATAGTGGCAATGCCGGCGGTACTGGCGGTGGCGGCTACTAAAGACGCGAGCGACACTCAGTTTTGGAAATCGCAGAGAACGTTAATCGCGACGAACTAACCGCCCCAGCAAAAAAAGCCCGCCACCACCGGAGGCAGCGGGCTGTGGCCCTCATTTGAGCGTGATTAGATCCAGCGGTCCCGGCGCTGGCCGCCAGCCACAAGAACAAGGCCCAACAGCAAGCCTACAGCCGCGCCCAGCATGAAGGCTGACGATACCGTGCCAGGATTTTCTTGAACGACACCGGAAGCAGTAGACGCCCTATTGCGAAGTGCTTGCGTTGTCCGAGACACGCTATCGGCCGCGCCCTCATACCAACCAGTGGCTTCCTCGACCACCTCTTCAGCGCGCTCCGCGAGCGTCCGATTGATCTTGTTGATCTCGCGCTTCAGCTGCGCAACTTGCTTCTCCAAGGCTTCCTGAGCTTCGCGCTGCGTCTCCGTCGGTGTTGCGGCTTCGTTTGGGTCGTCGGCCATTGTGATCTCCCCTTTTGGTGGGGCTCAACGGACGCCGCGGCGTAAGGTTCCTCATCGAAAAAAACCCGCCACCGTGAGGCAGCGGGCTAAATCTTCTGCAAATTTGCGATAGATCAAATTATCTGGGGATCGTCTCATGTCGCATACCGCGGATGGCGCCGCGGTTCACCGAACACACGGCCAAGGATGCGGAAGCAGGATTTATCTCTGTTCATCATTCTGTATGAAGTCGCCATCCCGCCTATAAGCAACTTCTCGTCCTCGCTCCCTTCGGTCGCAAAACGCCCGCCGCAATCCCGGCCGGCGTTGGGGGGTATACCATCTCATTGCATGAGGATTGCCGCCCGCCCACATCGCGACGACAATGCAGCCGAGAAAGCGAAACAGACGGCAGCGCGTAGGTCTTCCGCGATCACGGAAGTTACATGAGTCGCCAAGGTCGGTACTTTCCAACGGCGGACCCCAATCCGCCCGGCCGGCGCCCTACAGGCAATCTACCCCAACGCCCCCCACAGTGGCGCCGGCCACTTTCAGCCCCCTCGTTCGAAAGTTGGCTTCCAATCGCGATTGCGCGCCGGCTGCTGGCCTTCGTAATCAGGAATGCATGTGAAGAACACCTGCCGGCGGTCACGGCCGGCAGCCTTGCAATTTGACCAGACAAAGAGCCCGGCTAGGTCGTCATGCATCGAGCCCTGGTCACGGCCGAGCCTGTCAATCAGCGCCTGGATGTCGAAGCGCTATGATTAGCTCTCACTAATATGCTATACGCAAAATGGTGAGGGGCTAGTTCCATGAGACAGCTAGGACACATTGCATTGGCGTGGCTTGTATTGCCCGGCGATGCAGATGCCCATGATTGGTATACGGGCAAGACTGATCCCGTTCTTTACTATGACTGCTGCGGAAACAAGGATTGCCACCCGATCGATTCCAACGACGTCAGGATGACTAAAGACGGCTATTTCGTCAGGCTGCCGCGCCCCGCTTACTTGAATGAAACCCAGGAAGCGGAGTTGTTTATCCCCAGAGAGCGTGTCCAGACCTCGCCTGATGATCGATACCATATATGCGAACGACTAATGACGTTCTATCGAACGATCATTCCCCGTTTGGAGTTCGAGGCCTATCGCAGATTCAGATGGACGTGCTTCTTCGCACCCCGAGGGACAAGTTCAATCCCGCCGGATGAGATCTACTCCCGGCTTTTGGATTTCAAACTTACCCACGACCCATATTAGAGATGGCTTGAATTTTGTGCTAAGCAGGATCATGAATTCCGGCATTTGTCATCGTCCCAGAAATCCTGCAGCGAAGCGTGCCTTAGGTCTTCCTCGCCGCGCAAGTGCTTCACCCGGGCTTTGATCCCCGGCTTAACCCACTGTGTTGACGGCCGCTTTGGCATATCTTTGGGCGGTGGCCCGGCATGTTCCTGGACGCGCTGCCACAGCCGCTCCCGCATCTCGCGATTGACGCTGACAGAGGCGCTGCCGACATATTTCCGGGTGCCTGGCTCGGCCATCAGGGCGAATGCCGGCTTTCCAGCCTCACGCTCGACGCCGAGCAGCTCGAATTCCCCGACGGTGTAGCATTTTGTCATCAGCCAGTTGGTCGAAGGGCCGCTGCGATACTTGCTGTCTCGACGCTTGGACACCATTCCCTCAAGGCCGGCCTGGTCGATCAGGCGATAGATCGCATTGGCGTCGCCCGGAAGCGCCTGGCTGAACTGGATGTGGATGTTTGGCGGGATGATGCCGGCAAGGATGTCGCGGCGCTCCTGCAGCGCCATGTCGCGCAGGTCGTGCCCGTTGAGGTGCAGCAGATCAAAGGCAACAAAATAAAGATTGTGCTGGCGCCGCGTGATGGCCTTGCGCAAAGCTGCGAAGTCCGACAGGCCGGCATCATTGAGCACGATGATCTCACCGTCGATGATGGCGCTGTCCGCATCGAGCGACTTCGATGCGGCGGCCAGGTCGTGGTATTTCGCCGTCCAGTCCAAGCCACGGCGAGTGAAAATGCGCGTTCCGCTTTCGTCAATGATCATTTGCGACCGGTAGCCGTCGAACTTGAGCTCATGTAGCCACACGCCGCTTTCGGGAGGCTTCTCCACCAAAGTCGGCATTAGTGGCGGGACAAACATCAAACGCATGCATTGACTCGCAAAACTGCGATTCAATTAGCATGCGCTTAATTAGTTCCCATTTTAACGAATCGTTGACCGCGCTGTCCCAGAATAGGACGGCGCGGTCAAACCCAACCGGATTGCGCAGGCGGCTCCGGCAATTCAGCACCCCGCCTCACTTGTCGGAGCCGCTTCCACACTCCTCTAAATACCAGCAACGGTTGAATCAACTGTTACCGCACCTGCTTTCCAGTGCGCTTTCCCAGTCGTTAGACTTTGATGGAACAGAGCCTCGCCTTCACGGTTGACGCTGAGACAGTCCATCTCTGCGAAGGAAGCAGAACGGCCAAGATAACATCTGCAATGCCCGGGCCGCCCTCAAACTGGTCCGTAAGGCGATTGAACAGACCTGCCCCGCTGGCGTGTTGCCTAGCGTCCTGCTGCTCTATGGTCCCGAGCCGATCCACGAGGGCGAAGCGCTTGCCAAGCCGTCATTGAGATGGTCGAGAGACTACCCGATGAATGCGCACATGATCGAGAAGACACCATGACTCATGAGTTGCAGAGAACTTGCCCGCGACGCCAATAGACCTGTATTTCGCCGCAGGATTGCCAGGTTGATTGGTGGCCGGGCACGAGAGCGGCCCGGCCAATGTTCTTCGAGGTGAACAGAGGCCGGGCCTGGTCTAATTTACCGTGCGTAGTTCCTTCAGGTCACAGCGAATGATGCTGCCATGGGAAATGGCTGGCGAGCTGCGTTTGAGCTGCGTCTCCCGTCCCGTCGCTATCCAAAGAGAGCGACCCGGTTGAACTGTCGTAGCTGACATGGTCGGACCGATCATGCGCAGCCGTACCGGCAGACAAAGCGTCGGAAAGCCCTCCCGACTTGAGCCCATCAAAGAAGGCCTGGTCGAAGTGAGGCTTGTCCTGCAGCTTGTCCTGGAGCTTTTCCTGAAGCCAGCTGAAGTCGAAGGCGTCGTGGCCTCCGCGGCCGGACATGATCTCGGCGGCGCCGCCCTTGCTGGCGTTGGCGCCGACATTTTCATCGCCCTGGACAGTGTGGGCGAACCCGTTGCCGGCCGTTTTGTCGTGTGGACCGGCGAGAGACTCCGAGCCACCAGAAAGGGCAGCCATCACCCGGTCGACACTGCTGGCTGCCTTGTCGCCGGCGACATGGGAGGTGTCGTTGCCGTCATCGCCGGTGGTGACGTCCGAAGGGACAGCCGCAGTGGAGCTGCTGTCGCTCGTGGTGGTGTCGGAAGCGGCGGTCACAGTAGAGCTGTCGTCGCTGATGGTGGTGTCGGAAGCGGCGGCCGCAGTAGAGCTGTCGTCGCGGATGGTGGCGTCGGCAGGGACAGTCACAGTAGAGCTGTCGTCGCTAGCGGTGGTGTCGGAAGCGGCGGCCGCTGTAGAGCTGTCGTCGCTAGTGGTGGCGTCGGCAGGGACAGTCACAGTAGAGCTGTCGTCGCTCGTGGGGATGTCGGAAGCGGCGGCCACAGTAGAGCTGTCGTCGCTCGTGGTGGCGTCGGAAGCCGCGGCCGCAGTAGAGCTGTCGTCGCTGATGGTGGCGTCGGCAGGGGCAATCACGGTAGAGCTGTCGTCGGTCGTGGTGACGTCGGAAGCGGCGGTCCCAGCGGTGCTGAGATTGTGTTCCCGGAAAACGGCTTGCAGTTCCGGGGAGCTCTCAAGTGCGACGTCGCCTTCCTGCGAACCCCAGGCATAGGCAAAGTCGAATTCGGGCGACGGAACCAGTTCGTCCCAGTGGTCCATCATCGTCTGCAGCTGATCCGCCGTCGGCATGACGTATTTGCCGCCCGTGTTGGTCGTCCAATTGCCGCCGCCAAAGGTCTGATGGATCGGAACGATCTGGCTGGTCGGGATGCCCGACTCCACCGCTGCAGCCACGGTTCTGTCGATCATGTCGTAGTCGACCGTGTCTGTGCCCGTGCGCACCGGATAAGCGCTTATTCCAAACAGATCGATATGCGTGTTGTCATAGTTGTAGGTGTTGGAAAAATCCGGGTTTTCGGCAGACCCCATGTCCATCGCGGTGATGAAGGTCTTGGCTTCCGGCATACGAGAGTGGATCCAGTCAGATTCGGCTTTCAGATCCTCAGCGTCTACCTGTGTGTGGTATTGGCCGGTGGGATCCGGCTCGTCGACGAGAAAAAACCCAAATACCTTCGGATTGCCAAGGAAGGGGGTGACTTTGTCGATAAAGGACTGGGTTACGCCCTCGCCCTCGTTGAGCCAAACCATAGCCTTCGTGCCATCCGGCAGCTCGTTGACCTGGTCAACGTATTGAACGTCAACCAGATTGAAACCGGCGCTTGCGACTTCTGTGGCGGACCCACCTGCTGCGAAATGAAGTGCCATTTATATTCCTTTTTTTCTTAGCGCCCCGCGGTGCCTGCCTACTAGACGGCGTATATTAGCGCCAAATCAAATACCCGCACCCCTCTGATAGAATTTTTGAGATTTTTGGTATTGCATCGAGTGTCGCAGCCCGGATTTCACCGCACAAAGTGCGCGCTCCCGCCAATGTCGATTTCGTGGAAACAATCCGTAGACAGTCTTGATAAACTACCAAAATATTCCTTTTTTGTTCCTAGGCGTGCCGATACGTTCGACGCGCTTGGTAACGCAAATATCAACATTTGTTGTTTCTGACTGCTGCAATCACTGTCTCCTGCTGACGCATCTGCTCGATTTTTGCGCTCTGGCAGGCAGTGACAATGGAGGCGACGCTGGCCGCCTCATAGCCAGTTTGGACTATTTGTTTGAACAATCTTGCCCCGGGCGATCGCAGTTTGCGATGTCACGCTGGCGACGGTGCCCATTGCCGCGTTTGAGTTCGGGATAGGTTCGTTGTCTCCCCTGCCGCGGCAAGCCGCTCAAACGACTCGGCGCCGCCTCGTCACGGTGCCGGTTGGGGCCAGCGCTGTAACGCAGCACGGCCAACGTCCGTAAGCGCATACACCCCGCGCTCGGCCCTGGCGAACCAGCCATAGACATTGTGAAGCAGGATATTGGCGGCGCGCGGCGAAATGGTTTTCAGGTCGCGCGGGCGCTTCGGGCCGTCCACCATGGCAGCGGCGCAGGCCAGCGCATCCTGCCGGTAAGCGGTCATTATCGGCGTTCGCGAGCCGCCGCCGACGACAGGGTCGCCGCGCCGGCGCTGATGCTCGTCCACCAGGCGCGATCTTCGCCTCGGATCTCGCCGGGGCGGCAAGGCTGCCGGGCTGAGCAGCAATTCAACGTTGCCGGCGGAACCAACCCCCAGAAGGCCGAAACCGAGCCGCCGGCAGAGTGCGCGGAACCGGCGATCGTGCTCCCGGCCTTTGCCGCGGGCCGACATCCTCGCCGCGAGCCAGACCTCGTCGCACGACGCAGCACGATCGACACCTTGAAGTACGAGTTCGAGGTTGAATTGCAGTTTCAATTCACAGATGACGACCACGGGCGGTTCGCCGTCGCGCAGTCCCACGACATCGCAGCCGCCAACTTCGCCTTTGACGGTGAATTCCAGGCTCTCAAGAAACCGCTTCACCGGCATGTAAAGAGACGTTTCCTGCATGCCGGAGCCATAGCCGATTCGTGAGCGGGTGGCACAGAGCCACTTAGTCATACCAATAACGCACCCAACGGTCTTTGTAGAAACCATTCCAAAAATTGACATCGATACCAGAATTTGTAATTTCTCTATCATCGGCTGAACACGGGAAAGGGAGAGGTCCGGTGTCGATCCGCGAAGAGTTGGCGCATACCACCCTGGTCCTCACATCCGCCGAAGCCAAGATCGTGCAGGTCCTCCTTGCCGACTATCCGATGTCCGGCCTCGGGACTGCCTCGCGCCTGGCAAAGGCAGCGGGCGTCAGCGATCCGACGGTCATGCGCCTCATGGTCAAGCTTGGCTATGGCGGCTTTGCCGCCTTCCAGGCCAAGCTTCTGGCGGAAATCGAATCCCGCCTGCACTCTCCTTTGCTGATGATGGAGGCGAAGCGACCTGCCAATTCGAGCGAAGGCACGGTCAACGACTACTTCCATTCGGTTTCCGACAGCCTGGAGCGAACGCGCACGGCGGTTCCTTCGCAGAGCTACGGCCGCGCCGCCAGGATGCTGCTCGACTGCAAGGGCCAGGTCGTGCTGCTCGGCGGACGCTTCAGCCGCCACATCGCCTCGATGCTCGCGGGCTATCTCGTGCAGTTCCGTCCCGGCGTGCACGATATCGGCGCACTGGCGCCGACGGATTTCGATCTGCTGATCGATCTCGGCAAGCGCGACCTGCTCGTCGTTTTCGACTATCGCCGCTACCAGTCCGACGTGGTGAGCTTCGCCCGTCAGGCGCGCGAGCGGGGCATGGGCATTCTGCTCTTCACCGATCCTTGGCTCTCGCCGATCTCCGAACACGCCGATCTGACGCTGATCGCGGCAATTGAGGCCAACTCGCCGTTCGACACGCTGGCGACGGCCGTCGTCCAGATGGAGACCGTGTTTGCCCATGCGCTGGAGAGCGAAGGCCAGACGGTGCGCAAGCGCATCGAGGACATCGAAGGGATCCGCCGCGCCAATGGCGTAACGCTCGACGCCTCGGATTTCACCGGGCCGGGTGACCGCAGGACAGTCGCCGGGGACCCGGCCAAATGGGCAGCGCCGTTCGTCAGGGGCAAACCCAAATCGACATAGCCCGCGGCCGATATGATCGGCGCAGCATGAGCGGCTGAGCCACCCTGCACACCAAGAGACGATCGCGAACGCCGCAAAGGCACGAAAGGACATCGACATGCTGGACAGGGATGCGGCCGTCGCCGCCGCGCAAGCCGAGATCGACAAGGATCGCGACTGGGTGATCGGCCTCACCAGCGATATGGTCAAAATCCCCTCGGTGAATCCCAAGTTCGAAACCCGGCAAGGACTGAACCGCGAGGCCGACGTGCAGGCGCTGCTGGAGCCGATCCTCAAGGCGGACGGCTTTTCGACCGAACAATGGGACGCGCTGCCGGGGCGCCCCAATCTGGTCGGCGAATGGGCCGGCGATGAGGAGCGCAGCCTGATCCTGTGCGGCCATATCGATGTCGTGCCGGTCGGCGAAATGAAGAACTGGTCGGTCGATCCGTTTGGCGGCGATATCACGAACGGGCGCCTCTATGGCCGCGGCGCGGTCGACATGAAGGGCGGTGTCGCGGCTTGCATCGCGGCGGCACACGCCATCCGCAAGGTCGGCATCAGGCTGCAGGGCCGGCTGGCGATCCATACGGTGGTCGATGAGGAGGCCGGCGGCTTCGGCGCCATGGACGCGGTCGCCAGGGGCAAGCTCGCCAAGGCGGTGCTGGTCGCCGAACCGACCTGGGGCGATGTCCTGCCGGTCGAGGGCGGGCTCGAATGGGCGCGGGTGACGATCCGCGGCCGCAACGCGCATTCGGCGCTCCGCTACAATGAAATCTATCCGCAGCGCCACGACAAGGATCGGCTGGAGCCCGGCGTCAACGCCATCGAGATCGCGGCGCGCTTCATCGCCGCCGTGCGCCAATACGAGCTCGACCGCACGCGGGCCAGATCGCATCCGCTGCTGCCGCTCGGCATGAACACGATCAACATCGGGGTGATGCAGGGCGGCACCGGACTTGGCGAGAACGGCCTGCCGACGGTGATGACCAACCCGGCGATCATTCCGGACGTCGCGGTTCTCGATCTCGATATGAAATTCCTGCCTGATGAGAATTCAGCCGATTATCGCCGCGATTTCGAGACTTTCGTGCATCATTTCGCCGCCACCGACGCCTGGCTGCGAGAAAACCCGCCGACCATCCAGTGGGAGCTGGGCGGCCTGTACTTCCCGCCGATGAACACCTCGCCGGATCATCCGCTGGTCCGGTCGCTCGTCGCCAACAAGGCGCGCATCGGCAAGAAGCCTGAGGTGAAGGGCTTCGTCGCCGTATGCGACGCCGCGCACTATGCCGGCGCCGGCGTCGACGGCGTCATCTTCGGTCCGTCCGGCGACGGTTTTCATGGCGCCGACGAATATGTCGAGATCGACTCGGTGGTGGAGACCGCCAAGGTCATCGCCGCCTCCGTCATCGACTGGTGCGGCGTCCGCTACACTCGAGCTGGTTAAGGTGTGTTGAGATTCAGGTCAGGCCGAGTCGAAAATGGTGGGTTCCGAGAACCGGAGCGCAGCGTACTTTTGGGTACGTGAGCACCGGAAGCGCAGGAAGCCGCCATTTGCAGGCCGGCCTCACCTGAATATCAGCGCATCTTGATGCGCTCGGCCACCACCGTCCATGCGGCGCGGATCATGCCGACCAGGCCGCTTGGGTAGACCAGCATGATGACGATGATGAGCAGCGCCGAGATCATCAGCCGCCATGCGCCGAAATCGGCCATCGCCTCGGAAAAGACGGTGAGCACGAAGGACGCGATGATCGCTCCGTAGATCGTGCTCGTTCCGCCGAGCAGCACCATCGACAGGATGATGGTCGCCAGGCTCATGCTGAACACGTCGATCGACGCATTGCGCTGGTAGGCGGCATAGAAGGCCCCGGCAATTCCGGTGAAGAAGGCGCTTGCCGCCAGCGTCACCATGCGCTGCCGGACCAGCGAGACGCCGCGGCTGATGGCGTATTCCTCATTGTCGCGCAGCGCCACGATGCTGGCGCCGGCTCGAGAGCGCACGAACAGCCGCAAAAACAGCGTGCTGAGCACCAGAAGTGTCAGCGCAATGTAGAAATAGCCGATCTTGCCGTCGCGGATCATGTTGTGGTCGAAAAGATAGAGGCCGGGCACCCGCACCAGACCTTGCGTGCCGCCCGTCAGGTCCGACTGACTGATGATGACCTGCATGACGAGCTGTGCGAAGCCGAAGGTGACCAGGATGATATAGATGCCCTTGAGCCGCAGGATCGGAATGGTCACCAGCACGGCCGCCACGGTGGCGATCACGCCGCTCGCCACAAGCGCGATCCACGGATCGATGCCGGCCTGCTTGGCGAGCAGGCTGTAGGCATAGACGCCGATGCCAAACAATGCGAGATGGCCGAAATTGAAGACGCCGCCATACCCAAGGCTGAGGTCCCAGTTCGAGGCGACGATGGCGTAGATGAAGATCATGATCAGCACATGCCGGCTGTAGCTGTCGCCGAAGACGAGCGGCAACAGGGCAAGCAACAGGAAGCCCACCACGAAGCCGATCGCCTCGCGGTTCCAGGTGACGCGGCCCGGAGCAGACGGGATGGCGATGTCGAGGAGCGTCATGCGAGCCCCCTGGAACGGCTTGCAAAAATGCCCTCCGGGCGCACCATGAGCGTCGCGATGAGCACGAGGAAAAGCAGTGCCGGCGTCCAGTAGAGGCCGAAATAGTAGTTGCTCGCCGCCTCGAAGAACCCGATCAGGTAGGCAGCGAAGATCGGTCCTGAAATGCTTGAAATACCGCCGAAAACCACCACGATCAGTGCCTTGAGCAGCGGGTCGGCACCCATCGACGGGTTCATGAAGCGGTAGCCGCCCATGAATATCCCGGCCAGCCCGGCCAGCGAAGCGGCGATGGCGAAGGCAAGGCCGTAAAGCGCCGTGACATTGAGGCCGACGAGCTGGCTCGCATCCTCGTTCTGCGCGACCGCCCTGAGCGCTAGGCCGAGCCGGGTGCGGTTGAGGAACGACCACAGCGCCGCAAGGATCAGCGGCGTGATGACAATGATCGCGATCTGGTGCAGCGACACACCGACACCGGCGATGGTGGTGTTGCCCTCGATCAGGCTCGGAAGCTGCTTGGAGCGCGGACCCCAGACCGTCAGTGCCCCGTTCTCCATCAGCGAGCCGGCGGCCAGTGTGGTGATGACGACGACCAGCACGATGTTGGGACGGCCGATCAGCGGCCGCACCACCGAGGCCTGCAGGATCCAGCCGGCGCCAGCCATGACGATGACGGCGAGCGGGAAGGCGATCACCACCGGCAGGCCGAAGGCGACGAGCTGCCAGGCAAAATAGGCGCCCAGCATCATGAACACGCCATGGCTGAAGTTGAACACACCGATCGTCGTCCAGACGAGGGCCAGCCCGACCGCCATCATCGCGTAGAGCGAGCCCTGGAACAGGCCGCCAAAGAAGATATCCGAAAACATGCTCATGCCCGAACCCTGTCCGATCCTGCCTTCAATGCCCGAAATACATCGCCATGATTTCGCTGTGCTCGATGCTCTCGCCCGGCCGGATCTCGGTCTTGACCGCTCCGTGATCGACGAGGAAGAGCTGCCGGCTGAGTTCGAGCAGGAACTCGATGTCCTGCTCCACGACGACGAGCGGCACGCCGCCCTTCGAGATATCCATGACGGCGGTGCAGAGCTCGTCCTTGATCTTCGGCGCCAGTCCAAGCGTCGGCTCGTCGAGGATCAGCAGACGCGGATGGCTCATCAGCGCCGTGCCGATCGACACCATCTGGCGCTCGCCGCCGGAAAGCGTGCGCACCCTTTGCCGCCACCGTTCGGCGAGCTTCGGGAACAGCTTCACCACCTTTTCGCGGTTCTCGGCCTCGTGCGGCCGTGCGCGCGGCGAATAGGCGCCAAGCGCCATGCAGTCGCCGATCGTCAGATCCGGGAACAGCTTGTTGCCCTGCGGCACGTGGATGAGACCGGTGGCGACGATGGCGCGCGCGCTCAAGCCAGTGATGTCCTTGCCGTCGAAGACGACGCGGCCGCGTTTCGGCGCGACCAAGCCGGAAATGGTCCTGAGCAGCGTCGTCTTGCCGTGACCGTTCGGCCCGAACAGACCGACATTGCCGAACCGGCCAGCCTCGAGCGTGATCTCATGCAGAACGGTCACACGGCCATAGCCGGCGGTCACCGCCTCGACACTCAGGATCGGGCTCTCGCTCACGCCGCCGATCTCCTTGTCCCGAGATAGGCCTCTACCACGCGATGGTCGGCGATCACGCTCTTGGGGTCGCCCGCGGCAAGCACACGGCCCTGGTTCAGCACGAGCAGATGTTGCGACAGGCTCATCAGGAAGGTCAGCACATGCTCGATCAGCACCACCGTGATGCCGCGCGCGGCCGTGCGCCTGATCAATCCGATCGACGTCTCGATCTCCGGCTTGGTCAGGCTCGATGCAGGCTCGTCAAGCAAAAGCATGCGTGGTTCCGTGGCGATTGCCGTTGCGAGCATCAGGCACTTGCGGTCGAACACCGACAATTCGCCGGCGAGCCGTCCGAACGTGGCCGACGAAAGGCCGACGAACTCCAGGGCCTCGGCGGCGCGGGTCCGCGCCTCGGCCGCCCCTCGCCCGGGCTTGCCATAGCTCGCCCCGATCAGCGCGTTCTCGAAGACGGTCAGCCCGTCGAAGCTGGTCTCGCGCTGGAAGGTCCGGGCGAGACCGAGCTGTGCGATCACATTGCCTGTCTTGCCCTGGATCTCCATGCCGTCGAACCGTATCCGGCCCTTGTCGGGACCGAACGGTATGCCGGTGATGACGTTGAACAGCGTGCTCTTGCCACTGCCGTTCGGCCCGGCGACGCCGAAGATTTCTCCGGCCTCGACTGCGAATGAAACATCATCGACCGCCTTGAGCGAGCCGAACGCCTTCGATACGCCTTCGATTTCAAGCAGCGGCATGCCGCTATTTCATCCAGGGCTGCGGCTGGAACTCGCCGGTCGCGTATTTGGCGGGCGAGATCAAGGCGCGCTTGCCGTCCCAGATCTGGAAGAAGGTGATCGGGATGTAGTCGTCGCCCTGCATGGCAAGATGCGTCGCCGGATCGAATTTCAGGCGTCCCTCGGCGACCTGCTTGTCGGTCTCGGACAGCGCCTTCATGATTGCGGCATGGTCGCTCGGGTCGCCGGCCTTTTTCAGCGCGTCGAAATAGACATTGACCATCTCGTAGAGACCGACGCCGTATGTGCCGCTCTCGACGCCGTATTTGGCCTTGAACTTGCCGGCCACTTCGTCGGCACGCGGGTTCTTCGGCGTGGTCAGCGCGCCACCAAGAAGGTTATAGATCACGCCGTTCGACTTTTCCTTGGTCAGCTCGACGAATTCCGGAACGCTCGGCGCATATTGCAGGAACACCAGACTCTTGGTCGGCTGCTCCAGGAACTGGTTGAGGAACGAGGCCGAATTGCCGGGCAGATAGTCGGTGTTGATGACCACGTCCGGCACGTCCTCGCGCACCTTGGCCAGGATCGAACGCCAATCGGTCACCTCGCCGAAGGGCACGAGCTCATCGACGGTGATGGTCCAGCCCTTCTCCTTGAAGGTCTTCTTCATGCCTTCGGAGATCGTCTTCGAATAGGCGTTGTCGGACGAGATGATGGCGACCTTCTTGGTCGGCAGCGTGATCTTGCCTTCGGCTGCCAGCTTCTCGACAAAAACCGTGACGTCGGTGTTGTAGGCGTCGAAGGACGGGGTCAGCGACCAGCAGCAGGCATATTTTTCCGGATCGGGCGCGATGATGTCCTTGGTCTGCTGCGATGTGGCCGCAAGCATGTAAGGCATCTCCGCCTCGGCCATGTTGTCGATCTCGAAATTGGTCAGGCTGGCATAGCCGGTCAGCATGAAATGCACATCCTGGTCGCCGAGCAGGCGCTCGACCGCGCTGGTGACGTTCGCCGCCGACTGGTCCTTCACATCACCCACGACCAGTTCGAACGTATGGCCGTCGACGCCGCCGGCGCTGTTTGCCTCGTCGATCGCCATCTGCGCGCCACGCTGGAATTCCTGGCCGTCGGCCGCCGCCGGGCCGGTCAGCGGCGCCAGCAGGCCGATCTTGACGACATCGGCGAATGCCGGTGCTGTGGCCAGCATCACGCCGAGCGACGTTCCGATCAGCATATGCCTGAAATGGCGTTTCATCGACTTGGTCATCATTGATCCTGTTCCCCTGTTATTATCGTGACGATGGTTGGATGATTGACAAATTATGCACAGGCGGGTCAATTTGAAAAGATATTTTCATGCGTAGGCGGACAAATTTGCCTGCTAAGCAGTTCGCGGAACTGCAGCGGCCAAGCGAATCGAGACAGATGGAGACAGGGATGGCGACCACGATAAAGACGATCGAAACCAGTCACGGCACGCTCGCCGTGCGCGAAAGCGCCGGCACCGGCATGCCGGTGCTGATGATCCACGGCAATTCGTCGTCAGGCGCCGTCTTCCGCAATCAATTCAACGGCAGGATCGGCGCAACCTACCATCTGATCGCGGTCGATCTTCCCGGTCATGGCGAGTCCTGCGACGCGGTCGATCCGCATCGCAGCTACTCGATGCCGGGTTACGCCGACGCAATGACCGAGGTGTTGAACAGGCTTGGCATTGAAAAGGCAGCGGTCTTCGGCTGGTCGCTGGGCGGTCATATCGGGTTGGAGATGATCGACCGCTATCCCGGCATGCTCGGTCTGATGATCACCGGCACGCCGCCGGTCGCCGGCGCCGATCTCAACAATGGCTTCAAGCCCAGCCCGCATATGGGCCTGGCTGGCAAGGAGACCCTCACCGAAGATGATATCGACGCTTATGCGCATTCAACCTGCGGCGAGCCCTATGACCAGCTGCTCCGCAATGCCGTCGCGCGCACCGATGGCCGCGCGCGCAGACTGATGCTCGGAAAATTCGCGGCTGGCGAAGGCAAGGACCAGAGCGCGATCGTCGCCGGCAAGACACCGCCGATCGCGGTGCTCAACGGCGCCGACGAGCCGTTCGTCAACACCGACTTCGTCGATACGATTGCCTTCTCCAACCTCTGGGAAGGCAAGAAACACCTGATCAGCAATTCCGGCCACGCGCCGTTCTGGGATTCGCCGGACCGGTTCGGCCCGATCTTCGAACGGTTCCTCAAGAACCTGGAGCCCAGCTGGCGCTAATGCATGTCGCGCAAAAATGCGGAGCGGTTTTGCGATAACGACATGCATAAAAACAAGAGCTTAAAGCGCGTCGCATGAGCCCGTTCGAACGCGACGTGCTTTAAGCCCTCAGCCCCCTCGCCTCGCCAGAACGCTTGCCTGGAACCATCATATCCCTGGCCAGGAGGCGGCTCACCCGGCAGAACGCCATGAACGCCCGGCAAGCCTCCTCGGTGTCGACCAGGTCGACCGTGGCGCCGAAGCAGGCATTGAACGCAGCCTGATAGACCGGGCCCTGCCGGCGAACCGGCCAGCCTTGCAGGAAATCCAGCGCCTGTTCGACGCTGTATATTTCCTCGACCGGCAGGCCAGGCGCCGTCGTGATGCGCACCGGCACCGCGAATTGCAATCTGTCCATTCGTGTCTCTCCCGAGCAGCGTTCCCGCAGCAACGCCGCTCGTTGCAAAAAGGTTGCCTTGACCGGCTTCTTGCTCGGCCACGCTTCTTGCTCAGAAATATGTCGTCAGTGCGGACGAACACCCTGGACAGGCACAAGGTGAAGCCGCAACGCATGAATTTCGCCGGCTTGTGCCCGTCGCAGGCAGTTCGTCCTTGAACCTGGCGCCGTCCGGTGCCAAATCTGAGTGACTTTTCTCACAGGCTCATTAGAAGCCCTTTCTTCCGGCAAGACGGACACAATGGTCACCTATCTCGACGCCGCCACGGCACCGCTCAGAAACACCGGCCAGATCCGCCTCTATGGCGAAGAAGGCTTTGCCGGCATGCGCAAGGCCTGCGACCTCACCGCGCGCTGCCTCGACGAGCTGGTGTCGATCGTCGCGCCGGGCGTCACCACCGAAACCATCGACCGCTTCGTCTTCGAGTTCGGCATGGATCACGGCGCATTGCCGGCAACGCTCAACTATCGCGGCTACACGAAGTCGTCCTGCACCTCGATCAACCACGTCGTCTGCCACGGCATTCCCGACAACAAGCCGTTGAAGGACGGCGACATCGTCAACATCGATGTCACCTACATCCTCGACGGCTGGCATGGCGATTCCTCGCGCATGTATCCGGTGGGCACGATCAAGCGCGCCGCCGAGCGCCTGCTCGAGGTCACGCATGAATGCCTGATGCGCGGCATCACCGCGATCAAGCCCGGCGCCCGCACCGGCGCCATCGGCGCCGCCATCCAAACCTATGCCGAAGGCGAGCGCTGCTCGGTGGTGCGCGATTTCTGCGGCCACGGCGTCGGCCAGCTCTTTCACGATGCCCCGAACATCCTGCACTATGGCAACGCCAGCGAGGGCGTCGAGATGCGGCCGGGCATGATCTTCACCGTCGAACCAATGATCAATCTCGGCCGGCCGCACGTAAAAGTGCTGTCGGACGGCTGGACGGCGGTGACGCGCGACCGCTCGCTGTCGGCGCAGTACGAGCACACGATCGGCGTCACCGAGACCGGATGCGAGATCTTCACGCTGTCGCCAAAAAACCTCGACCGCCCGGGCCTGCCAGCATAGTGTCAAGTCGGGCGGGCATCTGCCCGGCAAAAATGCTGGATACGGGCGGCTATGGGGAAAACCAGCGACGACGACGAGCGGGGTTTCTTTCCCGAGAGACCGACAAAGTCGCTCGCGAAAGCCAAGTCGGTCGAAAAGCCGCATTATCTCGGGCATCGCGACCGCTTGCGCCAACGGTTCGCGGCCGCGGGTTCCGACGCCCTCCCCGACTACGAATTGCTGGAGCTCCTGCTCTTTCGCCTGATCCCCCGCGCCGATACCAAGCCCGTCGCCAAGGCGCTGCTGGCGCGCTTCGGCACGCTGGCCGAGGTGCTTGGCGCGCCTGTCGCGCGGCTTGAGGAGGTCGGGGGTATCGGTCCGGCGGTGGCGCTCGATCTGAAGGTCGTTGCCGCGACCGCCCAACGCGCGGCACGTAGCGAGATCAAAGGCCGCGAGGTCTTGTCGTCCTGGACGCAGGTTCTCGGATACTGCCGGTCAGTCATGGCCTTCGAGGAGCGCGAGCAATTCCGAATCCTGTTTCTCGACAAGAAGAACGCGCTGATCGCCGACGAGGTGCAGCAGGTCGGCACCGTCGACCACACGCCGGTCTATCCGCGTGAAGTGGTCAAACGCGCGCTCGAACTCTCCGCCACGGCAATCATTCTGGCGCATAATCATCCGTCAGGCGACCCGACGCCGTCGCGCGCCGACATCGAGATGACCAAGCTGGTCATCGAGACGGCCAAACCGCTCGGCATCGCCGTTCATGATCACATCATCATCGGCAAGAAGGGTCATGCCAGCATGAAGGGCCTGCTGCTGATCTGACACCCGATTTGAAATATGCATCGGCTTCTCGTCGGAAGCGTCCGGCGCTGGCTTCACCATGTTCGCCCTGCCATGATGGCGAACCAGCGGAAGAGCTCGCCAGCCCGCGACTCGACAGCTCGACAGCTCGACCTAGGCGGCGCTCGATAACCTCGGCAATCCGCTTGAAGAGAACGCTTCCATCAGAAACCGACCGCCGACGCGCCATAGCTGCACGCTTCCCGCCAGCCATCTTGAATTTCGATCAATCGGCCCTGCCGATTTCGGTCGCTTGATGCGCCACATTCCTCCATTGCCCATTTTCATGAACGTATACGCGAAGGTGCCGGGCTCTCTTCACTACGGAAGATCCCCCGCTTGTTCTGTACGCATTGTGATAACGTCCAACGACAACGGCGACATTGCAGTAGATCATCGCTTTGTTTTCGTCGATGACGAAGGTGGAAAACAGCGCGCGTTCACCCCTACGGCCTGCGATGAATTGCGATTTGTTGCGAGCGCCACCAGAGCTTTCGACATGAGAATAGTCGTCGGCAGTGATCTCTTCCAGAAACCCCACGTCGTTGCGAAGCAATGCGTCGATGCGCATGGAATCTAGCTCGAGGACTTCCTTCTTGGCTACCTCGCTGTTCACGCATTGCTGACTCACTGGCTGGGCGACCGCGAGCGATATTGGCAGGCAGAGCGAAGCGATGGCCGCTAAGGCACGAAGGTTCCGGGCCAATTGACATCTCCCTCTTGTGCTTGGCGAGGTTCATGGGACTGTTGCGGGAACTCCACCCCGGCCACCGGCAGCCGATGCGCGTGAGCATTCGGGCGCGGCCAGGCTCCCGAGCGGGACCGAAAGAACCTGCCCACCGGGGTCGCCACGTCGCCCGTTCGTCAGGAACCACAGGTTGCCGTCGCTTCCCTCGAATACATGACGAACACGCCCAAACTCGCCGGCGTAGTGTGCCGTTGCTTCGGGATTGCCCGCGGCGTCAATTGTCACCGACCACAGCCGCTGCCCTGTCAGACCTGCAACGAAGAAGGTGCCGTCAACGTAGGCAAGCCCGCTTGGACCCATTTCCTGCGTATGCCACTGCATGACAGGGTCTATGTAAGCGGGGTTGCCTCCCCTGCCTTCGATGACCGGCCACCCGTAATTTCCCCCCGGCTCAACGCGGTTGAGTTCGTCCCATCCATCATCCCCAAAATCGGTCGCCCACAGCTGTCCCCTGTCATCCCACGCCAGTCCTTGAGAATTGCGGTGTCCAAGGGAGTAGACGAGAGAGCCTCTCACAGGGTTATCCGTTGGGACGCCGCCGGTAGGCGTCATGCGGAGGATCTTGCCAGCAAGTGAGTTTGGATCCTGCGAGAGGTTGGGATTTCTCGTCTCGCCCACCGTTGCATAGAGCATCCCGTCAGGACCAAACTCGATGCGCCCGCCGTTGTGACCGCGCCCTCCTGGCAATCCGTCAAGGACGGGTTGCACTTCACCGAGCGCGCCTTCGCTGTACGCCATCCGCACGATGCGATTGCCCGAAATCGTGCTGTGGTAAGCGTAGAGCCAGACGTTCGTGCCCTCTGTGAGCACCGCAAGTCCAAGCATCCCGCCATCGCCTCGGGCTACGACGTCAGGCACGGTGCCGACCGACCGTAGCGTTTCGCCAAGCCGAAACGCCACGATCTCCCCAGTACCACGCTGACTGACGAGTACCTCGCTGCCGACGCGCACGGCGGACCAGGGTATGTTGAGCCCCAAAGCAATCTCGATGGGGGTGGCCGCGGGCATTACGCACGATGTCGGGGAGCCCACTGAGCGAGACGACTGGGCGTGAACGCCGGAGGAGATCAGCAGCGATATGGAGCCGAGCATGGTGAATGCGAGAGCGATCATCGAGGCCCGAACCACTGCGATTGCTACACCGCGCCCGTCCGTTCCCAGCACCTCATCCCGCATGTGGCCAGCACTGGCTCTTCGATCGAAATCTCGACTCTCCATAGACGCTCTCCATTGAATGGCTGTAGGCCGACCACGCGCCAATCACATCACGTCGCCGTCTCCAGGCGGGACGAAGTCGTTCCAGCCTTGCGCTCCCGGAGCGCATCCAAGCTCCAGACACCCGGCCCGGCGGCGGAAATGTAGAGAAACAGGAAGCAATACAGCATCGCTGCTTCGCCGTGATTGAGTACCGGGAAGAAACCATTCGAGCTGTGCGCGATGAAGTATGCGAAGGCCATGGATCCCGAAAGCAGGAAGGCAACCGGGCGGGCGAAGAGGCCAAATACTAATAGAAGGCCGCCAACCACTTCGAGAACTCCGGCCGCGGACAGCAACGGGTTGAGAGGATATTCAAAGGGTGCAGGCCAGCTGAAAAGCTTCATGGTGCCATGGGTGAAGAATGATCCTGCTGCAAAAATGCGCAAGACACTCAGAATATGAGGTGCAAAGTTTCGGATGTAGGGTATCTGCAAAGCGGGCATATTTGCCTCCAAGGTAACTAGACGGATTGCAAGTTGGGTTAAAACAAGTGCTCGACGGCTCTCCTTCGTCAGAGCACGTCGTTTATGCGTATCGGCAGTTTTCGTAAGCGTTTGCCTGTTGCGTGATAGATGGCATTAGCGATCGCAGGCGCTGTTCCGAGCATCACCAACTCGCCCATTCCTTTCACACCGACCGAGTTGATCCTGGGATCAGGCTTATCTATCAGCCCGACATCCACCTCACCGATATCGGCGTTCACCGCCATCACGTAGTCGGCGAGATCGTCATTGAGGTAACCGGCAAAGCGCGGATCGACCTCCGACTCTTCCCGAAGCGCTGTGCTGAACCCCCAGACGACACCGCCGTACATCTGGCTCTTCGCGGTCCTTGGGCTAACGACCCGCCCTACGTCCGCGATGCTGACCGCGCGCGGCATACGGATCCGCCGGGTCGTCGCATCGATGTGAATCTCCACGAACTGCGCGATATAGCTCATGGACGTGAAGCCGGGGTAATCGGGCCCTGTGCCTGCACGGCCGCCGGTGCGGTAGGCCTCGATGGCCGACGCGTCTTGACCTGGCGCCAGCTCTGAAACCTTGACCTCGATATAGGGGCGCTTCAGGCGCGCGAGCTGTTGGTGCAAATTGCCGGCTGGCGGATTGGCCCCGGCGAGTTCGGCAAACCTGGCGCGTAGAGCCTCCACCGCCTTTGCGGCCGTTGGGACACAGCTGGCCGTCCCGCGCTCGCCGACCGTGGCGAGCTGTGGGCCCAACGTAGTGTCGCCGAGCAGGACTTCCAGACGATCGGGGTTGATGTCGAGACCCTGGATGATGACATTAGCAATCGCAGTCAGTATTCCTTGGCCCATCTCATGTCCGGAGCTGATCATGCGTGTTGTGCCATCGGCCCTGACCCTGAGGGTTGCCTCGCTCGCAGACATCGACGCACCGAAGATGCCGCACGCCACTCCAAGGCCGACCAACGTCCCGTCGGCCAATCGCATAGATCCCGGTTCAGGAAGACGCCTGCTCCAGCCGAAGCGGCTGGCCCCCTCTCTCAGGCAGTCGTTCAGAAAGTGCGGCGATAGAGGTTGGCCAGCGATGATGTCGTTCTTAGCCTCGTGTTCAAGACGAAGCTCAACGGGGTCCTTGCCAAGCTTGTAGGCCATCTCATCGATCACGCTTTCCAATGCAAAGCCGGCAGGAAAGGGATGCGTGCCCCTTGTGTGGCGCGGCATCTGACGGTCGATGTGGATGTCACCTGCAGTCGCCCGAAAGTTCTCGATCGCATACAAGCGGGCGATATCTTCATGGTAGCCGGTCGAGCGAAAGCCGCCGTCCGGAATGTTTTCTTGCACCACGTCGTAAATGATGGCCTGCAGACGCCCTTCCGCGCTGGCAGCAAGACGGATGGTGTGGACACTGCGCGGCCGATAGTTGGCTATATGGAAGAGTTGCCCGCGAGGCGTCACCAGCTTTACCGGGCGCCGTATCAACCGTGCCGCGTGTGCGACCAGGAACGTCTGCATTTTTGGAGGAGATTTTTGCCCGAACCCACCGCCGACTTGTTCTGATTTCACGGCGATCTGATCGAGTGAAAGCTCGAATGCTTTCATTAGCGCCGCCTTGACGGCGTCAAGATTTTGACATCCCTCGTATACCGTCAGTCGTCCATCAGTCCATTCCGCAACGGTGCCAAACAACTCCATGGCATTGTGATGCTGGGTTGGCGTCTCGAAGATGCCCTCGACGATTGTCGCTGCGTTTTGGAATGCCCGATCGACGTCGCCTGCGTTGAATCCCTCGGCATCTACGCGTTGCGCACCAGGGCTTGTCATCAACGGAATATAGGGCGCCGTCTCGTAAACCGCCGTCACCGCTTCGGCGCCTTCGATCGCCGCTTCGACGGTCTCGGCAACTACCAGCGCAGTGGGCTGGCCCCGATACGATATCTCTGCACGAAGTGCCGGGAAATCTCCTATGCCCAGCACTTGGACAACACCGGGCGTTTCCATGGCAGGCGCTACATCGAGGGCACTTACCTTGCCTTTCGCAATAGTCGCAGGCACCAGCATGGCATATAGCATTCCGGGCTTCTTAACGTCGGCACCGTACTGCGCCCGGCCGAGAACTTTGTCTCTGGCATCGACACGTGCAATTTCCGAGAAGGCTTGCGTAGGCATTACGCCCTCCTTTCAGCGGCGATGATCAGCGCATCGGCGATAACCCTCGCGCCGAGTTCGATCTTGAATGCATTGTGCTGACCGCCGCGGGCGTCGGCGAAAGCCGCCCTTCCGGCCCGAAGGGCAAGTTCCGGTGTGAGTGGTGAACCAGTAACAATTGCTTCGGCGGCGCGGGATCGCCAAGGTGTGGTCGCGACACCGCCGAGCGCAATGCGGGCGGTGCGGACGGTGGCGCCATCCATCTCGAGTGCCACCGCAGCGGAGGCCAATGCGAAGGCATAACTCTCGCGGTCGCGGATTTTATGATAGGTCGATGCACGGCCGGCAGGCGTTTTCCGGACGGTGATCGCCGTCACCAGTTCGCCCGGATGAAGATTGAACTCGCGGTGGGGCGTATCGCCTGGGAGACGGTAGAATTCAGCAATCGGAAGGTTACGCGGACCCTCAGGCCCGAGCATCTCGATCGTCGCGTCCATCGCCATCAGCGCGACTGGCCAGTCGCCAGGCGCCACCGCGGTGCAAGCCTCACTTGTGCCAAGAACGGCATGAGTGCGATCGAGCCCGCCGATGGCCGAGCAACCGGAGCCAGGCTCGCGCTTGTTGCAAGGATAAACGCCAACCATCGAGGTCGATCCCGCACCGTTGCGAAAGTACATGCAGCGGGTGCGTTGCAGAAGGTTGCCGCCCACCGTGGCCATGTTCCGCAACTGCTGTGACGCAGCCTTGAGCAGACTTTCAGAAAGCACGGGATACTGGTCGCGCACGACCGGCGTGTAGGCTACATCGGTCATCAGAGCGCGGCCACCGAAGCGCAGAATGTCGCCGTCTGTTTCGATCGCGTCCATGCCGTCGATTCGGCTGACGTCGATCAGATGAGCCGGGTGCTCAATCCCGAGCTTCATCAGGTCGTACAGGTTGGTGCCACCGGCGATATATCGCGCCGATCCTTGGGCCGCCGCAAAACGTGCCACGGCGGCTTCGGCAGAGGGGGCAACGGTGTAGCTCAACGCCCTCATCCGTCAGCCCTCCATGACCTTGGCTGCTTGCTGGACGGCCGCGAGAATCCCGACATAGGCGCCGCATCGACAGATGTTCCCACTCATGAACTCGCGGATTGCATCTGGACTGGTCGCATGCCCTCCAGTCACGCAGGCGACCGCGGACATGATCTGTCCCGGCGTGCAATACCCACATTGAAGCGCATCATTGTCTATGAAGGCCTGCTGCATTGGGTGAAGGTCCGCGCCTTCAGCGAGGCCCTCGATCGTGGTGACCTGCCGTCCATCGATCTTGGCCGCCAGCGTGAGACAGGACGAGACAGGCCGGCCATCCAGATGAACCGTGCAAGCCCCACACTGTCCGTGATCGCAGCCCTTCTTGGTCCCGGTCAGCTCTCGCCGCTCACGCAGCAAATCGAGGAGAGAAGCGCGGGAATCGATCTCAAGAATCACCGGTCGGCCGTTCACGTTCGCCGAGACTTGAACCGTTTGGCCGGTTTCGGCACGCGCGAACTGCTGTTGTGCTTGGGCTCGTTGCTCGAGTGGCAAGATGCTCGCAGCGGCAGCCCCAGCTCCGCTAGCGAGCACAACGCGACGCGTGACGCCGCAGGTTTGTGTAGTCTCGGACCGTTCGTCTTCCATTATCGGGCATCCCTCTTCGCGCTTCCAAGTTGGAGCCGTGATTGTGCTTGCGAACTTTGCGCCGAAGGTCGGACCATTGTGCGTGTTCGCCGCCGCATTGACCAAGCGTACGAGCCCTAGCACTCGTGCCACATTGGCAGGCTCTGACAATCTTTAGCATCATTGTCAGAGCCTGACAATTGTCGTATGTTCACAAAACTGAGAAGGGTTTGGAATGGTCAAGAGGGCAGAAAATGCGCGCGAGCGGTTCGAGGCCGCCGCATACAGTCTTTTCAGGCAGCAGGGCTACGCTGCAACGACTGTTCCAGAGATTGCTGCGGAAGCCGGGCTAACGGAGCGGACGTTCTACCGCTACTTCACCGACAAGCGAGAAGTCATGTTCTGGCGAGCCGGTGATCACCAGGTCACGATAGCAAACGAAATAGCGAGAGCCCGCGCCGGCGTGCATCCACTGACAATGGTGGCTCGCGCCTTTGAATCGGTCGCTCCCTTCATCGACGGCCACCGCGCTATCGTAAAGCTGCGCCAGCGTCTGATATTCACGCATGGCGACCTGCAGGAGCGGGAACTGATGAAGCTGCATAAGCTCGCTTCCGCAATCGATCTGGCTCTACAGCAGCGGGGTATCCGGCCCTCGTTTTCGCGCGCCGTAGCAGAGATAGGCGCGGCCATCTGGAAAGTTGCGCTGGAGAACTGGCACGCCGACGAAACAGAGAAGCCCTTTTCAAGTCACGTGCAGGCGGCTCTTACCGAGTTTCAGGCAGGCCTGCACCAAGTCGCAGGCTAGGACGCAGATTTGCCGGACGATCCAAGCGGCTTTGACGAGTAAGAACAATTGTAATGACGGGAAGGGCCTGCTGCTGATCTGACGCCCGATCTGAACATGCACCGGCATCTCGTCGAAAGCATCCGGTTTGCGTTCGGACTACGGTGTCATGACATGCCAGACATCGAAGCGCGTGCCGCTAGAGCACGGCTTCCCACCGCGATGGCGAGCGCGACGACGATCAGAATCGCCGCGACCGCGAACGTGATCCGCATACCGGCGGCAACGGCCTCTGGGCGCGCCGTCGTGATGTCGGACGTCGCTGAGGCAAATGCGAACACGGCGCCCATGACGGATGCGCCAGTGATGAGCCCGAGGTTGCGCGACAAATTGAGCGAGCCGGAAATGACGCCCCGCTGGTCCGGGCGGATATCTGACATGACAGCGGTGTTGTTGGCCGTTTGGAACAGCGCATAGCCTGATGTGATGACTGTGATCGAGGCGATATAGCCAGGGAGCGTTGCCGGCATCATGGACAGAATGAAGCAACCGGCCGCTATCGCGATGAGCCCAATGATGGTCATGCGCGCAGCGCCAAAACGGTCCGCTATACGGCCAGCTGGCACACCGGTCAGCGCGGCGACAAGCGGACCGACCGACATGACGATCCCAACAAGAGCCGCGTCGAGCCCGAGCGCACGAGACAGATAGAACGGCCCGACCACCAGCGTCGCCATCATCACCGTCGCAACGAGCGCGCTCATGGCGAGGCTCGCACTCAGCATCGCATCGCCGAATGCGGCCAATCGGATCAAAGGCGACGCCACCCTCGCCTCCACAAGCACAAAGAAGCCGGCTCCGAAAACGGCTGCCGCCAATAGGGCCATGTTGAGCGGACCAAAATTGCCACGCCCGGTCGTCATCGCGAGCGCATAAGCGCCAAGCGCCAAGGCAAGCAGCAGCGTGCCCACAACGTCGAAGCCGGTCCGATCAGTCTTCGGCCCCCGGCGATCAGCCGGCAGATAGCAATAGGCGAGAACAAAAGCCAGCAAACCCAGCGGCACGTTGACCAGGAAGATCGCCCGCCAACCAGCTCCGGCAATCAGAAGACCGCCGAGCGACGGACCGAGAGCGGTGCCGATCGCCGACATCGTTCCGAGCAGTCCCATGGCGCTGCCGGTCTTTGCCTTCGGGACCGTCTCACCGACAAAAGCCATGGTCAGGGTCATCATGATGGCCGCTCCTACTCCCTGCGCCGCCCGGGCGGCAATCAGCAGCCAGAGCGTCGGCGTAACGCCACACAGGACCGAGGCCACGGTGAACAGGAAGAGCCCGGCCAGCAGCAGCCGTCGGCGGCCGATGAGGTCACCGAGCCGCCCGACGCTGACGATCGTGGTGGTGATGGCGAGGAGATAAGCCAGCACAATCCACTGGACTTCCTGGAACGACGTGTTGAACGCCTGCGACAACGTCGGCAAGGCAACATTGGCGATGCTGATGCCGAGTGAGGACAGCAACATGGACAGCGAAAGACTGGCAAGCGCCCACCGAACCGAAGGTGTCCGTTCCGCATTTCCGGCGACTGCCCGTCCTGCATCGATTGGCTTCAACATGAGCTCCGTTTTCTGGCGACTCCCGAAACGGAGCTGGTAGACACGTAGTCCTTTGCTAGATATGGCGGAAGATGCATCATTTGCATTTAATCATTGCGTTTGACGCTATGTCAGATCGTGCCGATCTGCTACGATCCGTTGATGTCGCATCCCGATCTCAATCTGCTTGTCACCCTTGATGTGCTGCTGACGGAAGGCAGCGTTGCGCGCGCCGCCAAGAGGCTTCGGCTGAGCCCATCGGCGATGAGCCGAGCGCTGGCGCGATTGCGGGAGACGACTGGCGATCCGCTGCTGGTCAGGGCTGGACGCGGCCTCGTTCCCACGCCCCGGGCCATCGAGCTCCGCGAGCGCGTCGGTCAGCTTGTGCAGGACGCCGCATCCGTTCTGCGTCCTGTTGAGGCGCTCGACCTGAAACGGCTCGTGCGAACCTTCACCCTTAGAAACAGGGATGGCTTTGTCGAGAATTTCGGACCGGATCTCATTGCGCGCGTCGGCGAACAAGCACCGGGCGTGCGGCTGCGTTTTGTGCTGAAGGCGGACAAGGACAGCACGCCCCTGCGCGACGGCAGCGTAGACCTGGAAACGGGCATCGTCGGAAAGGCCACGGGACCGGAGGTGCGCGCGCAAGCGCTGTTCCGTGATCGTTTCGTCGGTGTCGTGCGGGTGGGGCATCCATTATGCGGGATCACGATCACCCCTGCCCGCTATGCAGCCGGCCGGCACATCCTCATCTCCCGTCGCGGACTCGACAGGGGACCGATCGACGATGCCCTCGAGCCGCTAGGGTTGAAACGGGAGATCGTGACGGTCGTCGGCGGCTTTTCGGAAGCTCTGGCTCTGGCGCGCGCCTCGGACCTGATCGCCAGCGTTCCCGAACGCTATTCGGGAAACCTGCGCGACGGGATGTTCTGTTTTCCTCTGCCGGTTCCCTTGCCGGAAATCGGGGTTTCACTTTTGTGGCACCCGCGGCTCGATGCCGATCCGGCGCACCGCTGGCTGCGCGGGTGCGTTCGAGACGTTTGCGCTGGAACAACTCACTGGATCTCTTAGCGGTCAAAACGCCCGCTGCTGATCCGATCACGGCAACTCGGTGTTGCAGGTGCCGGCGATCTGGCCGACGGCCTCGCTGAACCCGGCAAGGTCGAAATCGGCCTCGCCTCGCCCCGACAGCAGCCCGAACCGCCAGGACAGCAGGAGCCGGTCTGCGGAGACCAAACGCCTGATACCGTCGGCACCATCCCGAACCAGCGTCCTTCCCCGCGGGCCGACCGACCAGCTTTCGTTGACCTTGCTGGCCTTGTCGACGGTCACCGACACGGTGATGGTCCGGCTGGCGGAGACGGCATCGTTCAACTGCAGCCATTCGCTCCAGCGCGGCTCACCATTCGCCCGGCAGGCAATGGTCAGGACCGGGCTGTAGCTCAAGGCGCCGCCGCCGGTGATGAGCTTGTTGGTGGCATGGAGCGAGGCCGTGACCAGGCCACCGCTGCCGGTGTCGAACCGCCAATTGTCGAGAACGCTGTCGGCCTCGGCAATGCCGCAGGCCGAGGCGAGGAGGAACGCCGTGGCGACCGCGCCTCCAATACCGACTAATAGCTTCAACGATGCCTCCAACCCTGCACTTTGCAACACAGCGCAGATAATGATCAAAACCTCGTATCGCCAGCCGCCACCACTGGTTGGGCGCGAATCTGTCGCTACCGCATCCGCCCGAAAATCGGAATCGATTCTCGGACAACAGGATGCGTAGAAATAAGAGTTCAGAGTGTACTTTGTGCGTCCAAGTGGCCGCACGTCGCTCTAAGATCACAACGAAAAAGGCCGCATTGAGGGCGTCCTTTCACAATTCGGCGGAATGCCGTGTTGTTCCGCGCTCTCAGCAGGTTTTTTCTTCGCCGGAGCCCTCTTCTTCTTAGGTTTATCCACATCATCGCCATTGCCTTTTCGGCTGACCGGAAGACCGCACTAGAATTTCGACCGGAAATCGAGCTATGATGCACTCGGCATTTCCTGGGACGGCTTCGCGCCCTTGGAGTGCCGGGAGGAAACGGGATATGGCCATCGCGCTTGTACTCGTTTTGGTAGTTGTGGGCTCAGTGTTGTTCCACTTCCTGAGCCCATGGTGGTGGACGCCGATTGCCTCGAACTGGGACTATATCGACAACACCATCATCATCACCTTTTGGATCACCGGCGTCGTCTTCGCCGCCGTCGTCCTATTCATGGCCTATTGCGTCTTCCGCTTCCGTCATCGGGAAGGCAATCAGGCAGCATACAAACCCGAGGACAAGCGGCTCGAATGGTGGCTGACGATCGTCACCGCAATCGGGGTCACGGCCATGCTGGTTCCGGGCCTGTTCGTCTGGAACCAGTTCGTCAACGTCCCAAGCGACGCAACCGAGGTCGAAGTCGTCGGCCAACAATGGCAATGGAGTTTTCGCCTGCCCGGCAAGGACGGCAAGCTCGGCACATCCGACACCCGCAACGTCAGCGCTGAAAATCCGCTGGGCGTCATCGCCAGCGACCCCAATGGCCAAGACGATGTCGTGGTCGAAGCTGCCGATCTGCATCTGCCGGTTGGCAAGCCGGTCAAGATGCTGCTTCGCTCGATCGACGTGCTCCACGATTTCTATGTCCCTGAATTCCGCGCCAAGATGGACATGATCCCGGGCTCGGTCACCTATTTCTGGTTCACCCCGACCAAGACCGGAACCTTCCAGGTCCTGTGCGCCGAACTTTGCGGCCAGGGGCATCCTTTGATGCATGGTGTGGTCATGGTCGACACGCAGGAAGATTATACGGCGTGGCTCGGCGAACAGCAGACTTTTGCGCAATTGTCGGCCCCCCAGCAGGTGGGCTCGGCAGAGTAGACGCCGTGAGAGACGGCGACGTGGGTTTAAATTGCGGCAGGGCTCGAAACTATCGAGCCTGGCCGAAAAGGGCACGGAGGGTGTTCCTGTGGTCGATATCACACCTGCAGATGCGGTACCGCCGGCCGAAGTCGCGGAAATGGAACTCTACCATCCGCACAGCTGGTGGACGAAATACGTCTTCTCGCAGGACGCCAAGGTCATTGCCATCCAGTATTCGGCGACGGCGACGGCAATCGGCCTGGTGGCGCTGGTGCTGTCCTGGCTGATGCGGCTGCAGCTCGGCTTCCCCGGCACGTTCGACTTCATCACCCCGGAAGCCTACTACCAGTTCATCACCATGCACGGCATGATCATGGTGATCTACCTGCTCACGGCACTCTTCCTGGGCGGCTTCGGCAACTACCTGATCCCACTGATGGTCGGCGCGCGCGACATGGTCTTTCCCTATGTCAACATGCTGAGCTACTGGATCTACCTGCTCGCCGTGCTGGTTTTGGTGTCGAGCTTCTTTGCGCCCGGCGGACCGACGGGTGCCGGCTGGACGCTCTACCCGCCGCAGGCGATCATGACCGGCACACCAGGCGGCCAGGACTGGGGCATCATGCTGATGCTCATCTCGCTGATCCTGTTCATCATCGGCTTCACGATGGGCGGCTTGAACTATGTCGTGACGGTGCTGCAGGGCCGCACGCGCGGCATGACCCTGATGCGCCTGCCGCTGACTGTCTGGGGCATCTTCACCGCGACCGTCATGGCGCTGCTCGCCTTCCCGGCGCTGTTTGTCGCCTGCGTGATGATGTTGTTCGACCGCGCGCTCGGCACCAGCTTCTTCATGCCGGCGATCGTCGAGATGGGCGAGCAATTGCAGCACGGCGGCGGCAGCCCGATCCTGTTCCAGCATCTGTTCTGGTTCTTCGGCCACCCCGAGGTCTACATCGTGGCGCTGCCGGCCTTCGGCATTGTATCCGACCTGATCAGCACTCATGCGCGTAAGAACATCTTCGGCTACCGGATGATGGTCTGGGCGATCGTCGGCATCGGCGCGCTGAGCTTCGTGGTCTGGGCGCACCACATGTATGTCAGCGGCATGCATCCCTATTTCGGCTTCTTCTTCGCCACCACGACGTTGATCATTGCCGTCCCGACCGCGATCAAGGTCTACAATTGGGTGCTGACGCTGTGGCGCGGCGACATCCACCTCACCATACCGATGCTTTTTGCCCTGGCCTTCATCGTCACCTTCGTCAATGGCGGACTGACCGGATTGTTTCTCGGCAACGTCGTCGTCGATGTTCCGCTGTCGGATACAATGTTCGTCGTTGCCCATTTCCACATGGTCATGGGCGTCGCCCCGATCCTCGTGATCTTCGGGGCGATTTATCACTGGTACCCGAAGGTCACTGGCCGGATGCTGAACGAGGCAATGGGCCAGTTCCATTTCTGGGTCACCTTCCTCGGCGCCTACCTGATTTTCTTTCCCATGCACTACATCGGCCTGATGGGCGTGCCACGCCGCTACAACGAGCTGACCGACATGACGGTGATGACGGAATCGGCCCACCACCTGAACTCGTTCATCAGCATCATGGCGTTCATGGTCGGCTTCGCCCAGATGGTGTTCCTGTTCAATCTGATCTGGAGCATCCGCCATGGCCGCGAGGCCGGCGGCAATCCATGGCGCGCCACGACGCTCGAATGGCAGACGCCGCAAACACCGCCCGCCCATGGCAATTTCGGCAAGGAACTGCCGATCGTCTATCGCTGGGCCTATGACTACAGCGTGCCGGGCGCCAAGGAGGATTTTATACCGCAAAACATGCCGGGCTCCTTCGGATCCTCGAGAGAGCCGGCATGAGCGTCATTCTGGTCTTCCTCCTCGTGATCGTCGGCTTTGCCGGATGGTGGCTTTCCCACCAGCGGCTGATGGCCAAGCCATGGCTCGAGCAAGGCGTGATCGGGGATATTATCGGCCCGGAAGGATCGGCGCTGCCGACCGCCAAGATCGGCCTCGGCGTCTTCCTCGCCGTCGTCGGCTGCCTGTTTGCGCTTTTCACCAGCGCCTATTTCATGCGCATGGCGCTGTCGGACTGGCAGGCGTTGCCGCTACCGCGCGTGCTCTGGTTCAACACCGGCGTGCTGGTCCTGAGCAGCATCGCGCTGCAATGCGCCGCGGTCGCCGCGCGCCGGGGCCAAATCGACACGGTCAGGCTCGGCCTCGTCACGGCTGGGCTCACCGCGCTTGCCTTCCTGATCGGACAGCTTGTGGCATGGCGGGAACTGACCGCCGACGGCTACTTGCTGACCGCCAATCCGGCCAACAGTTTTTTCTACCTGATAACCGGGATGCATGGCCTGCACATACTGGGAGGGCTGGTCGCCTTGAGCAGAACAACTGCCGGCGCCTGGAACGGAGCCCGGCCGGAGCGGCTTCGCCTCAGCGTCGAACTGTGCGCCATGTACTGGCATTTCCTGCTTTTCGTCTGGCTCGCCATCTTCGCGCTTCTGGCCGGCTGGGCCGCGACCTTTATCGAGATTTGCCGACAGTTGCTGACCTAGGAGGGCCGGGCGGATGGCAGAGACGACAGTGACGCATATCGGCCAAACACAGCCGCGGCCGGCGGGCTTGCAAGGCGTCGCCGCCGACTGGTCGTCGGATCAGCGCGCGTTCAAGAACGTGTCCTGGGGCAAGGCCATGATGTGGATCTTCCTACTCAGCGACACCTTCGTCTTCGGCTGCTTCCTGCTCTCCTACATGACCGCGCGCATGTCTACCCGGGTGCCGTGGCCCAATCCGAGCGAGGTTTTTGCCCTTCATATTGGCGGCTCGAATGTTCCGCTGATCCTTATCGCCATCATGACCTTCGTGCTGATCTCGAGCAGCGGAACGATGGCGATGGCGGTGAATTTCGGCTATCGCCGCGACCGCCGCAAAACCGCGATCCTCATGCTTCTGACAGCAGCACTCGGCGCGACCTTCGTCGGCATGCAGGCTTTCGAATGGACCAAGCTGATCAGCGAAGGGGTACGGCCCTGGGGCAACCCGTGGGGGGCGGCACAGTTCGGATCATCCTTCTTCATGATCACCGGCTTCCACGGCACCCATGTGACGTTCGGGGTGATCTTCCTGATCATCGTGGCGCGAAAGGTCTGGCGCGGAGATTACGACACGGGACGGCCCGGGTTCTTCACCAGCCGCAGGGGCAGCTATGAGAACGTCGAGATCATGGGGCTCTACTGGCATTTCGTCGACCTGGTCTGGGTGTTCATTTTCGCATTCTTCTATCTTTGGTGAGAGGCAGACATGGCTTTGGTGAGAGGCAGATATGGCTGAAGCAACCGCAAACGGCCTGGGGCAACACACGCTGCACGGAGCTCAAGCGCATGATCCGGCAGCGACTGGCATCGCCCCGGCGGAGGTTCACCAGGAGCACCCGATTAAGCTCTATCTGGTGGTCTGGGCATGGCTGTTCATCCTCAGCGCCTGCTCCTATCTGGTCGATTATGTCGGCCTCCAGGGCTATCTCAGATGGTCGCTGATCCTGATCTTCATGATGCTCAAGGCCGGGCTGATCGTCGCCGTCTTTATGCACATGGCCTGGGAACGGCTGGCGCTGACTTATGCGATCATATTGCCGCCGATACTGGTGCTGGTGTTCGTGGCAATGATGGTCTTCGAATCGGATTACACGCTTCTCACCCGGATGGTGTTTTTTGGGGCCGAGCCCTGACGCGCAATCCGGGCACAGGGTTTGTCGACGGCGTCTCCCCTCAGGAGCTGGAAGCGCTATTTGCGGTCCGCTCCCCTTTGCCTTGAAACAATCGACAGCTGGCCCATTTTCGTTGGTACGGGAAACGACAGAAGCAGAATGATTGCGCTCGTTTCCACATGCGTCGCGAACTCCAGCAAGGGAGGCTCAGGATGACGATCGCAAACAGACTGAAGGACTTTATCGACGGGAAAGGAATTTCCTATGAAACCGTCGAGCACCACCGCACGTCGACAAGCAGGCAGTCGGCGATAGCGGCGCATGTGCCCGGCAGCATAATGGCCAAATCGGTGGTCGTTCACCACGACGGCGGCTATGCGCTGGCCGTGGTCCCCAGCACCCACAGGATCGAGCTCGGCACGTTGCAGGACGTCATGGACCAGCGTATCGGCCTGGCCTCCGAAGACGAGGTGGTTTCGCTCTTCGAGGATTGCGACACCGGCGCCGTCCCGCCGATCGGCGGGGCCTACGATGTGCCGGTGATTCTCGATGAAAGCCTCGGCAAGGCCGACGACATCTATTTCGAGGGCGGCGACCACAGGACGCTGGTGCATGTCAGCGGCAAGGATTTCCGCAACCTGACCAGCGACGCTCGCCAGGCCCGCTTTAGCTACCCGGCTTACTAAAAAGCTCTGGCCCGCCGTGCCGGCGCGCTCGCCGGTACGGCAGGCCAGGATTTTCAGCTCGCCGGCTTGGTGGAAGCCGGCGATTCCACAACTTTGCGATAGACGTGCCAGGTGGCGTGACCGAGGATCGGCAGCACGACCGCCAGCCCGGCGAACACCGGCAGCGAGCCTATGATCAGGGCGACGGCGACAATCAGTCCCCAGACAGCCATCACGATCGGGTTCGCCAGGACCACGCGCACCGAGGTGTGGATGGCTTCGTAGGCGCCGACGTCGCGGTCGAGCAACAACGGGAACGCGACGACTGTGGTGCACAACACGACCGCGGCGAAGACGAAACCGATAGCGTGCCCAAGGATAACCAGCGTCCAGCCACGTCCGGTGGCGAATATTTCACTGATGAAGCCGGACAGCGATTCCGGCGGGGCCGGGCCGAAGAGGGTCTGGTAAAATGCCTGGGCGGTCAAAAGCCAGGCGATGAAGATCGCAAGCAGCATGATGCCGACCGCTGCGATGGCCGGCAACGCCGGAGAATTCCTGACCTCGAAAGCGTGGCTCCAGGAGGCGTCCAGCCCGGCCTCCCGTCGCCGGCTGATCTCATAGTGGCCGAGCGCCGCGAATGGACCGATCAGCGCAAAACCTGACACCAGCGGAAACAACAGCGGCAGCGCATTGTTGCCCGATGTCCAGACAGCGAGCACGACGCCGACCAGCGGATAGATCAGGCAGAGGAAAACGATATGCGACGGTTTGACCATGAAATCGTCGACGCCACGCCTGAGCGCGTCGAAAAGGTCGGAAACGCCAATCTTTCGAATTCTGGTGTGTTCCAGCGTCTCGCTGGCGCCTGCAATCACGTGAAAACTTGCCATGACCATTCCTCCAGACCAGGTCCGGTAAGGTCGCGGTTCACGGTGCCGTCGTTCAGCGTGACTGGCCACGCAAAACCGCGACCTGCACCATGATCAACATACTCTCTTGCATGGCGTTTGTCGCCCTTTGTCAGAACAGCGCGGCTCCAGTGATCAGGCTAGCTCTAACGGCCTTTCTCCGATATTCTCCAAAGTGGGTTGCAGGGTGAAGGTCATGGATGGAAAGACCGTTCTCATACTCGGCCTTGGCATAGTTATTCTGCTGTTGCTGGGATTCTGCGCAGTTCCAACGTGAGGTTCGAGCAGGTTCGGGCACACCTCGTTCGGCAATCGCCGACTGACTGTCTCAATCTGGCAAGCAATCCGAGAACATCAGGATTCACTTGAGCCACGAGACCGTCATACCGTCAATTTCCGGCTGACATGACGGCACGCAATACGATGGTGTCGGCAAGCAGCACGGCAAAGATCGCGAAAAGATAGAAAATCGAATAGGCAAACAGCGCCTTTGCGCGTTTCATCTCCCACCCTTCAACCCGCCTTTTGTCGACCAGCAGCTTCCAGGCATGCCAGATGAAGCCTGCGCCCAATGCGGCCGAAACAATCCCGTAGAATCCGCTCGCGAACCCGAAAGCCCAAGGCAGCACGCCGATTGGTGCCAGGATCAGCGAATAGCCGAAGATCTGTTTTCTGGTCGAAGCCTGGCCGGCCACGTTCGGCATCATGGGGATGCCGGCCGCTGCATAGTCGCCGATCTTGAACAGCGCGAGCGCCCAGAAATGCGGCGGCGTCCAGAGGAAAATGATCAGAAACAGGATGAGGCTTTCAATCCCGACCGCGCCAGTGGCCGCCGCCCACCCGATGACAGGAGGAAGAGCACCCGCGGCGCCGCCTATGACGATATTCTGCGGCGTCGAGCGTTTCAGCCACATCGTATAGACGACGACGTAGAAGAAAATGGTGAAGGCCAGCAGCGCCGCGGCAAGCCATCCCACCAGCACGCCGAGCGTAATGACCGAAAGTACGGAAAGCACCAGACCGAAGCCGAGAGCTTCGCCTGGCGTGACCCGGCCTGATGGGATCGGCCGCTTCGACGTGCGCGACATCAACGCATCAATATCGGCATCGTACCACATGTTGAGCGCCCCGGCCGCTCCTGCTCCAACTGCAATTGCGCCGATTGCAATCACGGCGATGATCGGATTCGTCATTCCGGGCGCCACCATCAGGCCGACGAAGGCGGTAAAGACGGCAAGCGCCATGACACGGGGCTTCAGAAGCGCGAAGAAATCACTGACCGTCGCTTCAGAGATCTGGATACCGGTATCCTCGAGGCCGCTTTCCCGAGCCGACATTTCAGGCGACCACCGATGGAGGCAGGCAATCTGGCCGGCGCATCGGCCGGCGGAAGAGCCAGGTTACTTCCTGGCGGAAGAACCGGGTTACTTCCTGGCGGAAGAACCGGGTTACTTCCTGGCGGAAGAACCGGGTCATTTGGAGAATTGCTTCAGATAGGCGATGACGTTGGCAAGATCCTCGTCCTTCTTGAGGCCGGGAAACGCCATCTTCCCGCCTTTGATCATGGCTTTGGGATCGCGAAGATAATTCGTCAGCGTGGCTTCATCCCATTTGACGCCGGATTTGCCGGCCTCGGTCATGGCTTTGGAATATTTGAACCCCGGATGCGTGCCGGCCGTTCGGCCGATGACGCCACTCAATGACGGACCGACCTTGTTCTGGTCCTTGTCCACGACGTGACAGACCTTGCACTTGGTGAAGACCTTCTCGCCCGCGGCGGCATCTTGTGCCTGGGATTGGTTCGTGATGAACGTCGCAGCGGACACGGCGGCGAAAAACGCGATTGCGCGCATGGCATTTCCTCCCCGATCGCCAAATCTGCCTTGGACGATCTGCGCGTGCCGACACGGCATGCGCCCCTTGCACGACAGAGCGAAATATCCGCTTCTGGCGTATGGAATTGCGGCATCTACATACCACAGAATCTGGCTGGCTGATAGCAGAAGCCGACCAGCAAGATTTGCTGCCGAAGCAATGAGGCAACTCGATCGGCGCACAGCCGGAACGCATCCCGGCCAAAGGCGTTAGACCAGCTACGGTTCAGCGTCAGCAAGATCAAAGATCAGAGAAGCGTCCATGAACGACAGCAGCGTCCTGGAGGTGCGCCACGGCACCCTCACGATCGACGGCGAGACGGTCTTCTACAGAGAGGCAGGCCCTGAAGCCGCGCCGGTGTTGTTGCTTCCGCACGGCTATCCCTGCTCATCCTTCCAGTATCGCCGGCTGATGCCGGCGCTCGCCGATCGGTGGCGGACTGTCGCGCCGGACTTCCCCGGCTTTGGCTACAGTGGGACCCCAGATCCGGCACGGTTCGGCTATGATTTCGACGCCTACGCGACTTTCCTGGAGCGGTTCACCGACGCGCTGGGGCTCGGCAACTACGCGCTGTGGCTGCACGACTATGGCTCTCAGATCGGCCTGCGCCACGCAATAGCGCATCCATCGCGGATCAGGGCCCTCATCATCCAGAACGGCGACATCTACGCGGATGCGCTTGGCCCCAAATACGAAACGATCCGGCGCTTCTGGCGGGATCCTTCACCAGAGAACCACGCGCCGCTGGAAGAAGCGGTGAGCGAGGACGGCTTTCGCGCCGAGTTCGTCGGCGAAGTCGATGACGACGTCGCCCGACGTGTGCCGCCCGATATGTGGAAATTGCATTGGCCGCTGATGGATACGCCGGTGCGCCGTGCGCTTTCGGTCGGACTGATGGAGAAGCTCAAGGCTAACCTCGACTGGTTCCCTCGTTACCAGGAATACCTGCGCGAACAGCGGCCGCCGGCAATGATCCTTTGGGGGCCGAAGGACGAATACATGCCCGAGCCGGCAGCGCGCGCCTATCTGCGCGATCTCCCCGAGGCCGAACTGCATTTGCTGAACGACGCCGGGCATTGGCTGCTGGAAACCCATTTCGAGGCCGCCCTGCCCTTGGCGCGAGGGTTTCTCGGCGAGGTCCTGCATTAATCGCCCGCACAGAGGAGCACTTCATGAACGACAACGCCACAATTGCCCGGATCTGGCGGGGAAGGACGCGCCGCGATCTGGCAGACGCCTACGAGCCATATCTGCGCCGCGAAGGCATTCCGCCGCTTCAGGAGAAGGCGCTTGGCGTGCAGTTGTTTCGCGAAGATCGCGAAGAAGAAACGGAGTTCGTGACGATCTCATACTGGCCAGACGTCGACGCCATGGCGAGCTTCACCGGCGGCGACCCGCGCAAGATCCATCACCTGCCGCGCGACGAAGAGTTTCTCGTTGAACTGCCCGAACGGGTGACCGTGATGCGGATCCTCGTCACTCAATTGCCTCGCGATTAGGGCGGTGGCGGTGACGGTTGCGGCCTTGCGGCATCGACAGCAACGAAAAAGGCCGCATCGAGGGCGGCCTTTCACCATCCGCAGAACGCGGTGTTATTCGGCGTCCTTGGCAGCCTTTTTCTTCGGCGCGGCCTTTTTTTTCGGCTCTTCCGCATCGTCGGCCTGCTTGGCGTCAGCCTTCTTCGCGGCGGTTTTCTTCGCCGGCTTCGCCTTGGCCGTCTCGGTGTCCTCGTCGTCGGCCATCAGCTCTTCCTTGCTGACCTTGACGTCGGTGACGGAGATCTGGCCGAGCAGATGGTCGACCACCTTCTCCTCGAACAGCGGTGCGCGCAGCGTGTTCAGCGCTTCGGGATTGCTGCGGTAGAATTCGAAGGCTTCCTGCTGCTGGGCGGCCGGATAGCGGCGCACCTGCTCGAACAGGCCGCGCTGCAATTCGTCGTCCGACACGGTGACGCCGGCCTTCTCGCCGATTTCGGCGAGAACCAGGCCGAGACGCACACGGCGCTCGGCAAGCCGGATATCTTCAGTGCGCGCCTCTTCTTGCG